>NZ_JBHILP010000009.1:0-90059 GCF_042193375.1 Bartonella sp. TT67HLJMS | reverse complement strand
TCTCCTTGAATATGCTGGAGATACAATGTCTTTTTGCCAATTATGTTCCAAAAGTGAATAGATATGCGCTAAAAAGGACAGAAAACATCGAAAACAAGACGGTGATCATTAGTTAAAATTCTGGAGTCTTTATTTCATTTTTTTGTAAAAACAGCGCGTCTTCTAAAATTTTAGTTTTTTATATTGTACTTATAATTAAAAGAATGCCTCAATTATTCAAATAAATATCAAAAGTATTCAATTCAAAAAGCTATGAGAGATAAAAGAGAAGGAAGAAACATTAGTATTCTAAGCTGTTTTTCCTTCTCTTATTGCTCTATATCAAAGAAATGCTAGAAAAATTTTCTAAGTTCTTTGAGTAAAAACTCCCAAAACCAGAGAGGAAAGTTGAAAAGTTTTGAGACAATGTCCAAAAGTTTCGAGATTCTCTCCAAAGATTGTTTTTTAGTTTCGCACGCAGTTTTTTTATGCGATGTAAGAGCATTTTGATTTGAGAGATAAATTTGACTTGATAGACCATCTTGTACTAAGAAACTGCATTCTATAAAGGTGATGTGTTCCCCCTTTATGACGTAGGGATTATGAACTGTAATCGATTCATAGGTGTTACAGGTTTTTGCATTTGCAGTTGTCATGGATTCGGTTTCAAATGTATTTGTCTGAAGATTACTTGTGCGTTTTTCGGGTTTACTGTCGATTAAAGTACATTCATCCATTACGCTTTTTATGGGTGCATTTACTTTGTTTAGCATTTTATCAAACTCTTTTAGTAATTCTTTTATTAAAGCCCCGTAAATGTCTTTAATGTTTAAAAAATCACGAATATAAAGTTTACTGATGGCATTATAGGACCACCCTGAAAGACATGCGATCATTTCAATTGATTGCTCGTCACCTTCTTTGCTCTGTATTGCTTTTAGGTCTTTAAAGCTCGGGCGGCGTAAGGTGATTTCTGTGTATGTCTTTCCACTTTAATAGGTACAAGTAATTGGTACATGGCTAGTTCTGTTATATTCATTAATAGCTTCTCCTTGCTTTCTAAATTAGATGCAGAATGATTTATCAAATTTCCATTATATCATGTTTGTCAATAACTTAGGCAGTAAACTTTGTGATGGTTATGTAGAATGAAAATCTAACAAAATGGACAAGATGAATTTAGATTTTAGGGGGAGACAGAAGCACCATTTGCTTTATGATATTAGTGGGCTATTAAGTTTATTTGCTCAATTATTTGTGTTGATAAAGACTTCTCTATGAGCCATTATTATACGCTGTATTGTTACAATAATATTCGCGTGGGTAGTTTTGAGGAGAGGGAGTTTGTGGCTTCTTTTTTCTTTGAGCGTTGTAAACCAATTCTGATAAAAGATATTGTCGGGAGAGTGATGTTGTTATCATGGAGAGGGGATAGAGTTTGGGAGCGTTTTTGTTGATGATATCAATGAAAAAAAGCTGATGAAGATAGGGCAACATGAATACAATAAAATGCGCTATTTTGGATTGGGAAATATATTTCTGAAGGGGAGTTTTGATCTTTTAGCTTCTTTTGCGTATAGTTTTAAAATTGCGATTTGCTATGCTTTAAAATTAATTATAAAGTGAAGTGCTAAGTGTTTATTTACGTGTTGCGTGTGCGTGCGGATCAGACATTGGATTTATGCATCAACAAGCTGAATTATTCTCAAATAAAGTAAAAGAATAAAGAAAAATTATTATTTTATTCCCTGTGGATAAAGTTAAAATAGATTTATATTTATAAATATAAATTATTATTTTGCTATACACGTAAAATTTAAATATTTTTAAATTTAAGAAATGTGATTTTCCTGATGAAACATAAATATACATTACCATTCATTATACTTATCGTATGTTTATCAACAGGAGGTTTGATTTCTACCGACATTTTTTTACCAGCACTGGGAGAGATGCGTCAATATTATCAAGTGACACAATCTCAAATTCAGAATGCAGTGGCAGTTTTTTTGTTGGCATTGGCACTTGGACAGCTCATTTATGGGCCGCTGAGTGATAATTTTGGGCGTAAAAAAACACTTCTATTGGGCTTATTTTTGTGGTTATTTACAACACTTGGTGTGATTTATACGGTTCATATTCACGCTTTTCTTGTGTTACGTTTTTTGCAAGGTCTTGGTGCTTGTGCGGGTATCGTCTTAAGTCGTGCAATTATCAATGATTTGTTGGATAAAAAAGCAGCCGGAAAACTTTATTTGATTGTTTTCCCTTTTATTGGAATGTCACCAGCACTTGCACCTTTCATTGGTGGACTTTTGATACAAGCTTTTCATTGGCAGGCAACTTTTATCTTTTTAAGCTTTTTTATATTTTTGACCATTTTGCTGTGTTATTTTGTGCTCACGGAAACTCTACCCCCTCAAAAACGGCAGCATTTTTCTCCTGTAGGATTGATGAAGGCATATTTAGGCGTTTTTAGAAATAAACAATTTATTTTTTATGCACTTATTCCGTGTTTTTCTTACATAGCCTATTTTGCTTATATTGTGGAATCGCCTTTTTTACTCACAATATTGGGTTTATCACCTGTCTATATTGGCTATAGCTATGTCGGGGTTTCTCTCCCCTATATTTTAGGGAATCTCGTGGCGCGGTGGTTTTTCAAACGAGAGTCTATGGAAAAAACTGTCTGTCGAGGATACATTATTTTTGTTATAGGAGGCGTGCTCTTTGCTGTGCAAATGTATCTGAGCCCATGGCCCCTTGTGACAAGTTTTATGGCTATTGCTGTTCTTACTTTTGGTAATGGTTTTTTATTGCCGTTAGGGACAGCATTGGCTATTTCATCACATCCGCAAGCTGCTGGGGCTGCATCTGGTATGATGGGGGCTTTACAATTAGGAAGTGCGGCGCTAAGTGCGGCGGTTATCGGAAAGATATCTGGCCATAGCCCACGGGCTATGGCCACTTTGTTAGCTGTGTGTTGCGTGATCGGTTTTATCATTTATATTCAAAAAGCCCGTCATTTTATGACCTCAGAAATGAGCTGAGTGAAATGATAAAAAGAAAGTATTATGCGGAAATGCTTTTGATGTTTTACACGAATGGGGCATCTGTACATTAGATGAATTTTTTTATTATGTTGTTGGATTGAGTGGGTTTAAAATTTGTTACAAGCTTAGTTTGAGTTTAACAAATCGATTATGATGGGGGGAGTATGAGCCTAGAGTTTCATTATATTGGGTGGGAAAAGTTTTGGCTCTAATGCATGTTTTAAAATAAGGGGAGGAATTGATCAATGAGCCTTCCTATTATTATTCTTTCTCCTGTAATGCCAATTTGGGATGGTGGTGTTTTTTGTTCTCCATTGACAAAGCTATGCTTATCAAAAGGATTCACTGTCACTCTGCTGGATACGCTTTCTCTTTTTCCTAAGAGTTCTCATGTTCTCAATCATGCTGCTGTAGACACTTTATCTTTTATGGCAGAAAAACTTAAAAGCTATTTTAAAGAGCCCGCAGTGCTTGTGGGATTTTCTATGGCTGGAATGTTGGTACAAATATTGGCAGCACGGCTTCCCAATGTTCAAGCTGTGCTTGCTGTGAATGCACCTGGCTATCCTGATAAGGTTTTGAAACGGCGCCTTGGAGATATTCTTGTTTACTTAGAAAATAATGATTTGTCAGGAGCTTTGGAAATACTCAATGGTTTTATGCATCCTTCTGGTATTATGAAAAAAAGAGTTTTATTGGAGGTTCCTGATGAACAAAAAAGCGTGGCAATTGAACGCATGACAAGAGGCTTTAAACTCTTATTGGCGATGGATGCGAGAGATGAAATAGTTAAGTATAAGGGGAAGTTTTTAGCTTTGGTAGGTGAAAAGTCGCAACTTGCAACGGTAGATAATCAGACGAAAAGCCCTTTTTTCAATCATGAATATAAGATTATCTCTAGTGCTGGTACGCGTTTGTGGGATGATAATCCTGTTATGACGAATAGAATTCTTGCTGAATGGATGAGTGGATTATGAAAAAGAAAGTTCTTGTATTACCTGGTGATGGGATAGGACCAGAGGTTTGTGATGCTGCGCTTATGGTCTTAGAGCAATTTCAATTGCCAATTGAGTTTACTTATGGTGATATTGGTTTTGAATGTTGGAAACAGGAAGGAGATCCTGTCCCTCAAGCAACTTGGCAAAAAATTACTCAGAGTGATGCGATTTTACTTGGAGCTGTGACCAATAAGGGAAAAGAAGCGGCTTTAAAAGAACTGGAACCGCATTTAAAAGAGCAAAAACTTGCCTATGTGTCATCGGTACTTCAACTTCGCCAAAAGTTAGGTCTGTTTGCAAATATACGCCCTTTCAGATACATCTTTGGTCCGAGAAAGCCTTTTCATTTTTGTATTATCAGAGAAAATAGTGAAGGTCTCTATGCGGGGTTAGATTTTCGGGGTATAACATCTGAGACAGCGGCATGGTTAAAACATCCCAATTTAGAAAAATATGGTCTTGAGGAGGCGGCGTGGACAGTCCGTTTGCAGACACGCTTTGGTTTAGAGCGGTTATTTGAATACGCTTTTTCTTATGCACGGGAATATGGTTTGAGGCGGGTTACTTTTGCCGATAAGCCGAATGTTATGCGGGAGAGTGGTCAATTTGCTCAAGAAATTTTTGAGAAAATTGCTCAAAATTATCCAGAAATTGAAGCAGACATTCACAATGTAGATGCGGTTGCTTTGTGGATAGCAACCAAGCCAGAGCAATTTGGGGTGATTGTTGCTGAAAACATGTTTGGCGATATTCTCTCTGATCTTGCCGCTGGAGTCATGGGAGGATTAGGGCTTGCACCTAGTGTGAACGTGGGAAGCAGAATTGCTTATTTTGAGCCTGTTCATGGCAGTGCACCACGTATTGCTGGACAAAATAAAGCAAATCCTTCTGCCATGCTTTATACCACGGCTTTACTCTTAGACCATTTAGGTTTTAAAGATGAAGCAAAACAATTATCTGAGAGTGTTGATCAGGTTATTCGTGCTGGAAAAACTGTATCTTACGATCTAGGAGGCTTAGCCTCTACACGTCAAATGGCTGAAGCTGTTCGCAATTCTCTTGTGAAACCTGTCTCTGTTTGTCGTGCTGCGATTATTACTGTTGGTGATGAACTTCTTTCAGGGCAATATTTGAATACAAATTTGCAGGATTTGAGTCAGAGCTTGAATAAAAGAAATATTCAAGTCACGCGTCATTTTGTTTGCGCTGATCAATTACAACAAATTAGTGAGACAGTGATTGCTTGTCTTGGGCAAGAAGATCTTATCATTATCAGTGGGGGATTGGGACCAACATCAGATGACATAACACGTGATGCGGTTGCAAAAGCCGTGCAGCAGCCTTTGTTACATCACGAAGATGTTTGGCAAACAATAAAAGGTCAATTACAACGATTAGGGATTACGGCGGATAAGAGTAATGCCCGTCAAGCATTGTTTCCTGAGACAGCAACCGTGCTTGATAATCCTACAGGCACAGCTCCAGGGTTTTATCTCTCTTGCGATGGAAGTACGCTTGTTGTTTTGCCTGGTCCACCATCACAGGCTCTTGCACTTTTAGAGAATTATTTAGAACACAATGAGAAGAAATATTCTTCTGTATCGCATGCGAGGTATGCATGGACTTTGATTGGAATTGATGAAAGTACCATTGCGCAGTGGGTTGATTGTCATCTTGAAAATGAACCATTTGAACGGCATTTTTTATGGAAAAGTCCTTATGTTCTTGTGCAGCTTGTTGGTCAATCAGAAGCACCTTTGGCACAGCATTTAATCGAACAATTTGAAGATCATTTTCGTCCATATTTGGTTGGTGCAGAAGTTACTACTGCTCGTGAACAATTGGAAAAGCATACAGAGGTTCATTGGTCTGTCAATGATCCATATCTTTTAAAATATTTTCAGCCCATAGAAAAAAGTACAAAAAATATTCCAAAGCTTGAGGTTGAAGTGAGCCTAGAACCTTCTATCGAGATATTAGAAAATCAAGAAGAAAGCCTTGGACATGCCACGATGACTATACGGATGAAGGGTTATGACGATGATCGTGTAACTTTTCCCTATACGCGACCACTTTTAGGTGCCGTCTTACAAGAATATGCAGCTTGGTTGGTTTTAAAAAGATATTTGCAAACTGAGAAAAGCAAATGAACCTCTATGGGGACGTAAAAATATTGCTCAAATTATTGAACGTTCTATTATAAGAAGTATTTTGATCCTTTTCTTAAGTGATTTTTATCTATAGGTTAATCTTTCTTTTGATGTGTAATTAAATGACTTTGATTAATTCAAGATTAAGAAAAACTTTACTATATTAGGCTTGCTACATTCAATATTTATAATGATTAGTTATTATTATAAATCAATTCGTTATCTTTCATAGAGCTGATGACAAGGAATCCAGAGACGTCATGTGCCTCAAGCGTTGTAAATAATTGAGATTCTTTGTAAATCAAAAAGCAGTGTTGTGAAAAGACAAGAAGTTGTGTCATTTACAGGAAAGCTTTGCAAATTTTATTGAAAAATATGTCCAGTTTATTGCGAATATGTGCCATTTAGTTATCTGATAATAAATTGCTGTAAAGAGCTTATAAAATTTTTCCTTTAAGTTTTTGTGTGATTGCACGATCGTTGAGTGTTCGCTTCCGAGGGGCGATATTTTTCAATTCGATAACAGCAAGAACTATTTTTTCTGTAAGATGTGAAGGTTTAAGGAGTGATCATTTTACGCTTTTGTTTTCTTTTCGATTGGTAATTTGTAGGAATTTGTTTGGGGAAAATATTTAATGCCGTGTGTTTGTGAATGTGGTTAAAAACATTTTACGCGTGTGTGGGGGAGAAATAAAAATGTGTCTTAATTGTTGATAAGAGTGTCAATGTTTTTGATGAACAAATTTTAGGCGTAATTCTTAGTATCTAAATGGAAAGCTCATTGCAAATTTTTAAAGTTTGTGTCCTATCTGTTGTGATGCGCAGTGGTCTTTTTTAGCAAAAAAGAAAGGGCTTTTATGTATCAGATTGATTACAACAGTTATCGTTCTGTCAAGAGTTTTAATCGTCGCGTTCGTTTTCTTGTCATGCATTATACGGCTCTTGATTTTAAATCCTCGATTATGGCACTTACAGGAGAAAAGGTTAGTGCACATTATCTTGTTCCTGATCCTTCAGAGCAGACATATCGTGAGGCAGGCTTTAAGGATATGCGTATTTTTAATCTGGTCGATGAAAATGAGCGTGCATGGCATGCGGGTGTGAGTTCATGGGCTGGGCATAGTCATCTCAATGATGCATCTATCGGGATTGAAATCGTTAATTTAGCGACTGGTCATTTTGAGTCTCCAGAAGAGACAGTTGATTTTATGGCTTATCATGGTGAGGGGGGTATATTTCCTCCTTATAATCCAATACAAATTGATGCCGTTAAGGAGCTTGCATTGAATATTCTTCAACGGTATCCCGATATTATGCCAACTGATGTTGTGGGACATAGTGATATTGCCATTGGAAGAAAAAGTGATCCAGGAGCAGCTTTCCCATGGAGAGAACTTTATAGGGCAGGTATAGGAGCATGGTATGATGATGAACTAAAAAGTCATTATCAAGAGAAATTCTCTAAGAATTCTCCACCCAAAGAAGATGTTTTGGCGAAGCTAAAATGTTATGGATATGACATTTCTGCTGCGTGTACCCAAACAGGATACAAAGATTTGATCCGAGCATTTCAACTTCATTTTCGTCAAGAAAATTATGATGGAATTCTAGATGTTGAAACAGCAGCAATTCTTTATGCATTGGTTGATAAGTATTTTCCGTGAATTCAATGCCTTTTAATTGAAAATATGATTACGTGTAAGTCTTTTTCTTATCAAGAGAGGCTTCTTTTTGCCAATACGCTTTATGTAAAAAGGGCATTAATCGTGTAAAAAATCCCATGTACGGTATAAGGCGTTTTATGGAAACATAACTCTATAGAAAGCTCTGTGATTTGCAGAGATTAAATTTTACTGTTTCTTTGTCTTATATTTTGCTTCCTTTAAAAATGAGTAAAGTCAAGATGTTGCGTATATGACGGCATGCTCCTTACGCAAGATAAAACGCTTCAATCCAAAATGGACTTGTATTGTATATTTACATGCTTGTTTTAAAAATGTCTTTTAGTGTGTACCACAATACATATTTTACAGTGACGTTCATAAAGAATATAATCTAAAATCCTCTATGAAGTGTACCTTCATTTTTATGCTTAATAAAAGTGCCTAGAACCATCATAAACTTTTCCAGATCTCAATGTTACTACAGCCCTTGGAACTTAAAACGCTTCATAAAAGGATTTTCTTTACTCGTTTTTATTCACACAGCTCTCTCCATTTGTCGTCTACAAGTGAATGGTTTTGGTTGATTCAACATGCAAAATAATAAATTGTCATTATAAATTAATGTGATGCAGATTCAAAAAAAGGTGGGTCGTTTACAGATTGCTACTGATAGGAGTCTCTATTCTTTAGATGGGGAAGAGGTTAATTCATTTTTTGAAGATATATCTATTTTCTCTTTTATTGCTTTAGAGGATATTTTCATCGTTTTGACAACATGTTTCTTGATGATTAAGTTTTTTAATGCGCGGCAGTGTTGTAAAATGTTGTGTTTTAGGATGTTAATAGAAGACACATTCATGCATATCAAAAACACAATGATGTCTTGTTTTTTCAATATTTTATCTGTTCAGTGTAGAATTTATCTGAGAAGATCATGACCTAAATTAACAAAGGTTAGAGGTAAATTACCAAGAAAGACCAATTTGGTAATAAAGCAAAATGATTTGTCCACCTTTAAAGGGCACGCAAGAGATTGTTTGAATTGATGTGTAGAAACCGCCTATGCAGTGTTCTTATCAAGCACATTAGGTCAATTTTCTGAGAATATTTTTGTGAAAGTCAGTAATTTTTGTCAAAAAGACAAGAAATGAGTATCAAGAAAGATGCTCATGATATTTGATTTCAAAAATAAAAACTGGCGACATAATCGCCAGTTTTTAAAATCTTTAGCTTAAATAGGATTAGAATGAACGCTGTAAACGGATCATACCTTGAAAAGCACTTTTTTTATTGAATAAATGTTTTTCATCATTACTTTTATCCGTCACAACGCGATCGTCATTCCAAGAAACATAGGTCAATTCAGGTGTAATTACAAACCCTGGAACCAACGTATATGCAATATTTACAGAAGTTGCAAAAGTTTTTACAGCACTATAAGAGACTTGTGCATTCAGATTTGCCTTTGGAGTAAGTTTGTAAGTGGCACCTGCCCAAGCAGCCCATTTACCGCCCCAGTTTGCATAGATCGTTGTGCTTTGTCGTGATAATTCATTTTTTGTATTTACTGTGTAGTAATCAAGGCCATTTTTATAGCCAGCCATTACCCATAGATTGAAACGATCGTTGATATTGAAATCTGCACGTACTTTTCCAGCCCACTTTTTGTAGTAAGTATCATATGCTGCAACGGCTGAAAAACCACCCCATTTTTGCATAAACTTTATACCCAAAACCACATTCGGGGTGTAATTTTTAATTGCTTTACTTGGAAGAGTATCATTCGTGATAGAAACAAGCTTATTATCTTTATCAATATAGTATCCGTTTATTCCAGGAAGATCATCTGCATTATTGCCTATTTCAGCTCCGATAATAGCAGAAAAGCCGGAGTCACCATTAAAGGTGTAGGAAATAAAATTGGTGCGTGTTGTGCCGGCAGGTGCTATGCTGTCATCATTGAGAACATTTCCATAATCACCAGTCCAGCTGTTGAAAATTGTGTCATCAAGACCTACGCGAAAACCACCCAGTTCAATGTAAGCTGCTGCAAGCCTTGCACCAGCGCTGTTTCTACCATCACCCCAGCTTGAGAAAATTCTTGCATATGAACGAAGTGTTCCCATTTCTGTTTCAGAAGCTGCTTGAAAAACAAGGGTGAGCCGTGATGATGCGCCATAGGTTTTTCTTTTGTCGTTCAGTTCAGTTTCGGTTGTTGCATCGATATTATCACCGCCTATAAAATCAGTACGAACATTTCCTGATAAACGCATGCAGGTTTCTGTTCCAGGGATATAAAAATACCCTTTTCCGTAGGCATCACAAACGCGAATATATTCTACAGGTTCGGGTTCGGGGATAACTGTTGAAGCAGCATGTGCTCCAGAAATTGTTAAAAAAGCTGCTGTAGAGCTTAAAAAGAGGGATTTAATATTCATATGGGATCTCCGAGGTCCGTTTAATCTTCTTCTAAATTCTAAAGAGTATCATTTACCTAACGCATTAAGGACAAAGACATAAATAAAATACGCGGCACTTGTTATCTTAGCTATACTAATCTTTTTAGATATTCAAATATGAAATTACCTTTTTGTAATGTATACATGTACTATTCGAGATAATGTGATAAAAAAGACACAATTTTTGTTTTGTTAACTTTTTACCCTATGGGCTCAATAGGAGAAAAATTTCAGATATTTGGGAAAAAAATCGAAAATGTCTTGAACTTTCTGTTGATACCATTTATGCCTCTCTGTTGGAGAGGTGGCCGAGTGGTCGAAGGCGCTCCCCTGCTAAGGGAGTAGGGCTCAAAAGGCTCTCGAGAGTTCGAATCTCTTCCTCTCCGCCATCTATTATTATAAAAGCAGTCGATTGTGTGTGGGAATTTTGTTTTCAGTGATTTGTGCCCATTTGCTTTTCTACCAATCCCAATTTTGTGAAGCTTTTTAATTGCTTTTCTTCCTAGACGTTTTCTATCGGCTATTTTGGTATAGAGTGGTGCTATTTTATCTTTCTTCCATCTAAATTTATTTGCGAAATTGTAATACCTGCGCTAGCAGCGCGTGTGGTTGCTCATTTTCTTAATTCCTGTGTTGATTTTAAATTTTATGTTTCATGAAACAAGTTACAAAAACTTTTTTTCTAATGGCGTAAACTAAAGCAAAACCAATGGGGGATGTTTTAAGCGCAATATGTTTTATGTAAATCGCTATGCCAATTTATATTAAAGGAAATATGATCAGTTGTGGAAAAAAATATCGCGAGAAAGATGGATTTGTTTCAAAATTTCTCATGCTTTTGTTGATAAAGGAAAGCGAATCTCTGTTGTAGCATCACATTGACGTTGCATATTTTTTAGCTAAGGATTGCTTATTTATTTTTAGGATATAGGGAGCAGCACGAACGTTTGTAAGAATAAGCGGCCGTAAAGCTAGATATGTTACGGATTTTGTTCTACAAAGTGTTTTTGACTTCCCTATATTGTTCCAATCGTTTGGTGGCATATTTATTATCTTATGACGTTGTTTTGCTAAGCTTTTGCTTTTGTGTGTCAATCAGCACCTACTCCTTATACAACAGCATATTTGAGATCAATATTTTAAGATGGCTTACTGTTTTATCGGTTATGTCAGCGTTTATATGCCAAATAGGGGAGAAAATATTGTATATATTTGCTAGCGAGTCATTTCTAAAAACGGAAGGATCTTTTTAATTTTGAAAAAATATAAAAGCGGAAAAGGTGGAAGTTAGCTCCTATTTTTATCATCATCTTATTAATTCAGTTTTATAATTTTCATAAATCTCTATGGTCATGTCTTTTAAATAATGAAGATTATGTGTCTTACGCTTTTGTTTATCCCGTTGGGATTATGCCTCTCATATAAAACGAATGTTCTAAACAAAAATATACTTGTGTTGCCAATTTATGCACTTGTGTTAAAGAGATATCTTTCAATGTGTATAGGCCTATTTTGCGACGGCACCTCTTAAATGGTATAAAACGTAAAAGTTTCTGTGCGGCATATAAAGTCTTATAGAGCCACACCATTTGTATACTTATGAAGATGCCACGAGGCATATTATACTCCTGCTTCCATGTTGTGATAGACTTTGATTATGGGAGTTCATCAGAGGCATTTTTCCTTTCTAAATTGTTTTTATTTATACGGCTTTCTCCACTTACTGATGTGCAAGCAAATGATTTTGATTGTTTCAACCATAAAAACAGATTTGAAAAGAAAGAATCGTACAATATTCGAGTTTGCTATATTATCATTATAAATCAACATATTGCTTTATATTTTCATTGTATGTTGAACGTTGGATGTGGCAAGGTTCTCAAAAAATTATCGATCTCTTTTAGAAGAAAACATTGTGGGTGATAATTTTAAAAATTTTCCTCTCATAGCGATTTGTGGGAGTGTTTCATCCATCTCATGACAACCAAACCACACATGAAAAAAGTAATGGTCGGTAATATTAGGTAGTAAGATGGAGAAACTTTTGCAGGAAGAAAAGAAATAATACTTAATACTGTAATTGAAAATATTCTTCCGCTAAAAGATACAGCACCAACAATACCGGAAATATGCTGCGTTTGTTTTTGGTTAAGTTCTGAGAAAAATAAGCTTTTGGCCCCTATCGGTACAGTGCAAATAAATCCATGGATTAAAGAGAAGGCGATGACTGATGCAGCAGTTTGATGGTTATGAACTGAAAAATAGAGCGCTATGCACATCAGCGCAGAAAAGAAGGAAAAATATTTTATAGAATTCTTATATTTTTTATCAAGAACATGATACTTAGACATCAGTAAATTTGAAAAATATTGTGCTGAAAAGGCTCCAATATGGCAGAACATCAAGACGAGCATTTGCGAACCGTTGAGGTGGTTAATTTTCCCCCCTGAAAGTATTATCGGTTGCCAGAAATGATAAATAATTTGAATACCAGCGCTAAAAAGGCACATGAGGAAAATAAACCATGCGCCTCCTACTGTATTTTGAAAAATCCAAAGCGTTTCCTTGGCATTGTGCAAGATTGTTTTTGTTTTGGATGTTTCAATTGTCGTTTTCTTTTCTTCCGGAACAATAAGGAATATCAAAAAAATAAATCCCATCATGAGGCATGAGATGATATATCCCAAAAAATATTGTCCAGAGTAATAGATCGTTCCAATTCCTATAATTCCACTGAGAATACTTCCGAAAGAGTTAACTTGGTGGTAGAGATGAGCATAATGCGAAAAGTGATCCTGTTTATCGCCTAGAGAATGGTAAATCCATCCGTCAATGGCGCTGACAATGATGCAAATGCCCGCTGCATAGAGAATTTGCGCAATAATAAGTGCCGTCATATTGGGAGCTTGAAGGCATAGAAGATAAAATACTCCTGTCATAAAGACCCCAGCCATAACGGAATATTTACGTCGATATCTGTCAGATAAAACAGCGCAGGGAAAATCAAGCAGCAAGATGGTGGTGGAAAAGACAACCTGAAGCAGAGCTAATTGCGCCAGACTAACTCCCATGGACATTAAAAAAATAGCATGGTAAACGCCGATCAGCATGCGGACAGCATTATAGGATCCATAGTTGAGAGCAAGGGTGCGAGGTCTGTTCATTGTGTTGTTCCACAAACCTTGCAGTGAGGATTTTTCTTTAGAGAACGCTCTTCTGTGAAAAGTTGGCTGCTCCATATCCCCACACGGCGATCAGTGGAAAGAAGGCTTCCATAACCACCCAAAAATTTAAGAGCATCATTAGCACACATGGCAGCTGAAAGTGCATTAACAGGAGGAAATGTAGCAACTTTGAAGTTATTATTAATCATAATACAAGCTTTATAAATAAGATGATCACTTTTTGCCAGAAGATTGCCTATAGACGAGCTACATGCGTAACAACCAGTTTTACCAGGTATGTAAAATGGACCAAAGACAGCTATATCATTAACATAACCGGAATTTATATAGGCTTGTTTATTTTTCACACACCATTCATTGATCCATAGGCCTAGTCGAACAGGTGAATCAGCAGAAATGATCCATAAATCAGCTTTGGGTAATTTGTTGATAGCCTCTTTTTCAGTAATCAACATTTGTAATTCATGAACTTCAATTTGGCTGTTTCTCCGCATCAGCTTACGTTTAAGAACTGTTGTTTTCGGAAGACCGATATCTTCTTCAGTAAAAAGAATTTGTCTGGTAAGGTTGGTTATCTCGATCACATCATTGTCAACAAGAGTCAATTTTCCAATGCCAGAGGATGCAAGCATTGCTGATACATGATTACCAATCCCACTACCTCTTAAAATGACAACACTTTTTTGCAAAAGAGTATGCTGAACAGAGGTTGGATGCATACCATAACATTTGATAATGGAGATGACTTCTGGAATACCGATTATTGAGAATATTGTTTGATGTTTCAGCTTGGACAAGAAAATGGTTAGAAACAAGGAAATCAAACGCACGGTCAAAACTTTTTTTAATAGGATTAGCGATAGTGAATTGTAAACTTCATCTACTGTCTTTTTTTTGATCCATTGTGCCGCAATAAGCACTAAGTGGTCCCAAAATTTTTTATTATTGATAATAAACTGCTTTGAACCTGCACTAAAAATAGCATCCTCTTCACAAACAACAATACGTGTGTATTTTCCTAAAATATATTGTTGTTTCATTTCTCCTCCCCACTTGTAGAGCAAACCAACTCTTCCCTGAAAAATAATTTCAGGTAAATTTCTTTAGTTATTACTTACATTCTGTATGATCCATGATTTCCTCCCTGTTATTGATGTTTTCATTATTCACCACATTACATGGGAGGAGGATCCTATATAAAAATGTAAATACACTTTTATGATGTAAAGTAAATATTCCTACATCAAATATTGATGAATGTACATTGAGAAAAGAACGCATCTCATCAGTTTAAAACTCTATGATCTTTATCAACTTAAAAGTAATAGCATAAAATATAATATAAAAAATGAATAAATTTGAATTTATGTAAAAAATACAAAATTTTTTATTGCTTCTAATGATAAAACAAACAAATCTATATTATAAAGTAGTTTATCACTACATTAATTGTGGTTATCCGTTTTGTATACGCATCATTTTATAATTGTTAATATATTTATTAATCAAAATATTATTTTTGAAGCAATTGTAATATCCTATTAAAATATTTTAAAGTTACCTATAAAGTGATTAAATTGCTCCTATAGAGATATAAAGCTAGACAGAAAAATCTATGACTATTTTATTGAATAAATTAGTTTTTATAGCTTTATTCTGTTTGTTAAGTATTTAATTTGTGTACAATTTATACCTTTTTATTTTTATCATAGATTATTCTAAATAGATTTAATAAATTTCATTATTAACTTTTCAATACGAATTTAATTGTTTATTTTAATTTATTGCATACGAGAAAATAAAAAATGTTTACAAAAAAAGTTCTGTTGAGAGAAGGCTTGTTGCTTATCGTATTTTTGCTAACATATCTTTTATCTACCTCGCATGGCTATACTGGTATAGATAAATTATTTTGTTCCCAAGTTGTTAAGGAACGTGATGATGCGGTTCAGAAGTTGGATTCAGCAAAGTTTGAAAAAGACAATGCGGAGAGAGGATGGAACGATACAATGCAAATATTGGGGGTGTCGGTAGAGGACTTGAAGAGAATAGCTTTTGAACAGCAGGCACTCTATTTTGCATTGCTGAAAAATATGCCAAATAACAAGCAACTGACTTATAAATATGAAATAACGCAAAAGCGGAATGCTGCAATTTTTGAACGGCTCGAGAAGGTTTTTACTTTATTTGAGCATGTTGAGAAAAGAACAGAGGCTTTTCGAGAATTAAATGAAGCAAATAAGCTTAAGGATCAGTCTCAATCATTACATTATTTAGAAGTGATTTCTAAACATCAAGAACATATTGATAAATTAAATCAAGAGGTTAAAAGGCTCGATCACGAAGTTGATAATTTAAATAACAGGCTTCAAAGTCTGAGGAAAATATTTCGATAAGAAACGAAAAGTTATTCATTTAGAAGACACGCTTGAGCAACGAGATAAAGCTCTTACAGCACAAAAAAGGAAAGAAAAGTGACGGCTCTTATGGCACTTTTCGTATCACAAAGAATGAGCTCATTCTCTCCCATGGGGAAAACCAAATCCATTTGAGTAGCCAAGGTTTGGTGCTTTATCATCAAGGAATTCATGTTGAATTAATGGGCAGTGTGCATATTCAAGCAGAAGATTTGCAGCACAATCAAAAATCTGTTGGCGCAAGCCACAAACACGGTGGGGTCAAAATGGGGTCCCTCCACAACCTCTCACCCCCTTTAAAGGAGTTTATCATGCGTGAGAACACTTATGTTATTTTAACCAATGCCGATTTTGTTGCTGGTAAGCGTTCACTGGGCAAAGGTGAAGAAATTTGTTTAAGTGAGGAAGCGGCTAAATATCCGTTGCTGCTTGGTCATATTGCTGAAAAACCAGCACCTGTTGTTTCTGTGTCCCCAACGGTTTCTCTCACAAAGACAACAAAGGGTGCTTAAAGCATGCGGTGCGGGATGAGCGAAAAGGATGGCTCTCTCTTATATGGTTGGGCACATTGCCAACAGTCACTTCGTAAATGTCTGACGACAAGAATTGGGACACGGGTTTTGCGTCGTCATTATGGATGTGATGTTGGAGCATTCCAAGATGCCAATGCTGATCCTGCGACGATGATGCAGCTTTATCAAGCAATTGTTGAAGCACTCGATGATCCAGAGTGTGGGGAGCCTGGGTTTTCGTTGCAGAGGATTGATCTGACAAAAGCAACGCGTGAAGGTACATTCCATTTTGTTTTAACGGGTGTTTTTTATCCCAATGGGCATTTTGGGATTGGTCACACAAAGAGCCAATGAGTACTAATTTAGAGGTTGGTGATGACAGAGTTTGAACCTTTATCCATTCCACAACTCCCTCTCCCACAAATTATTGAAGAGCTTTCTGTTGAAGCAATTTTAGAGCAAAAGATCACGCGTTTGACTGAGCTTTTTGCGGCGCATCATATTCCTTATAATGTGGAAAAGACGGCTTATGATCCGGTGGTCATTCAATTGCAAGCGGCGGCTTATGAAGAGTTGCTATTGCGCCGGTGGGTCAATGAGGTGCGCGAGATAATTTACTCACATTTGCGCGTGGAACAAGTTTAGATCATTTGGGGGATTTTCATGGGGTCACGCGCCTTTTGGATGAAGATGATGAGCGTTTGCGCCGTCGTATTCGCTTGAATAGACAAGGACATTCCACAAGGTGGCACAGCGCCACGCACTCAATATTTTGACCTCTCAAGTGATATCCATGTCAAAGATGCTTTTGTTTATCGTGTGGGTAAAAGCCCGCTTATTCATGTTGCGCTTTTTAGTGACGCCCTTTCAAGGGTGGCTGATGAGGCTTTAATTGCAAAGGTGCAAGCAGCCCTTGATGCCCCTCATGTTAAAATGACCAATGACCACATCCTTGTGAAAAGCGCGGTACAGCGGATGATCAATGTTTCTGCTGATCTTTGGTTGTTACCGGATGAAGGCTCCTTTCTTTTGGAAAGAGCGGAGCAGAATTTAAGAGCAGAATGGGCGCGTGCGCAAAGGCTTGGGCGTGATCTGTCTTTAAGTTGGATACTAAGCCGCCTGATGGTTGAGGGCGTTCACCATGTGAACATAACGCAACCTTGTGAGGATATTTTAGTTGCACCTGATGAAGCAGTAGCTTTAGGGGAAATTATTTTGTCAAAGCAGGGGCGTGCTTCTTGATGTCCTCGTTGTTATTGCTGCTTAATTTCCGCCATTATTTTTCTGAAAAAAGAAGCTTTGTAGGGAGAAGAGCATCCATGGAGCAGAGTGTAAAACGAAGAAATGCATATAATTGATCCAGTAATGTTGACAATAATCGCTCAATATGTTGCCCTGATTGCTTAAACAAATGGCTAGATTGGCTTTCATTCTCTGAGATAAGTGCTACTGTTGATGAGATAGAATGCGGATGAGCGAATTATCAGTTAAGGGATTAAGAGTAATGGGGGGAAAAAATAATTGTCAAGATTTGAGTTATTTCAAAATCGCTGTATTCGGTATGATTATTATGATTTTGGGGATGGGGATTGGGCGATTTTTCTATACGCCGGTATTTCCGGTTATGTTGGATGAAGGATTGTTTACCTTTAAGCAACTTTCTTATATAGCTAGCGCTAATTATGGCGGTTATTTAGTTGGGAGTATGTTTTTTTCGTTTTGCAGAGTTGGGAATATATCCCGTGCTCCCTACATGCTATTTGGTGCAGCTATAGTGACGAGTGCACTTATTTTTGCCATGGTATTAACAACAAACTTTTACTTGGTCTTCTTTATCCGCTTTGCTGCCGGTATCGCGAGTGCGGCAATGATGATTTTTGGTTCTATTACGGTTATGCAGTATAGTCACAAGTTGTGGGTTATTGCTTCGCTTTATGCAGGTGTGGGAGTTGGTATTCTACTGGGTAATGAGTATGTTATTATTGGTTTGAGTAAATCGCTGAACGCGAAAAATATTTGGTTTGGAGCTGGTTTTATATCTGTTGTATTGTTGCTCTTGTTGTTTATTTTATTTCCACGTCGTGTTGATGCTTCTCAATTTTCTGGTAATGAGTCATTGGCACACGAAAATATCGTTTGGTGGGAACTCGCTCTGATTTATGGGCTCGCTGGGTTTGGTTATATTATTGTCGCGACATATCTTCCTCTGATGGCGAAAACATTTAATTTTCCACTACTCGCTAACCACTTATGGTCGTTTGTTGGAATAGCTATTGTTCCTAGTTGTTTCATTTGGTTATGGGGAGCCCATCGGTGGGGGGTATTACGTTGTCTGATGCTCAATTTGCTTATCCAAGGAGGATGCGTATTACTGACATTATTCAGCCAGTCTCTTGTACTGATAGTTCTCAGTTGCATAGGGTTTGGATTTACTTTTATGGGGACGACCTCTCTAGTTATGCCGTTAGCTAAGCGTTTATATGCGCCGTATGGCATAAATCTGCTAGGCTTGGCTACCTTAACTTACGGCTTTGGCCAAATATTAGGACCTCTCTTGACGAGTTTTTTACAGTTTGGTTCACATGCCATTGCGCTTTCCGTTATCTGTGGTGCTGTAGCGCTTTTTGCTGCTGCTGGAATCTGTCAATATTGTCTTTGTAAAAAGGTCGTTGGCGTTTCATAAACCCGCAATTTTCACTAAAAAGTCGAAAGAATTTATTACGTTCTTTTTGAAACATTTTGTGAAAGTCAAATTATTCTAATAGGGGAGATTACAGAATGCTTCACTCTACAGTCGCTATTTTGGGCGTTGGTCCTCGTGGGATCAGTATTCTCGAACGCTTGCTCACACTTTATTCCCATTATCCATTTTCTGGGAACATTGATATTTTATTGATTGATCCCAATGAGATGGGAATCGGTCCCCATAGTGTGCATTAGCCAGATCATTTATTGGTTAACACTGTCGCCTGCCAGATTACTTTATTTGGTGATGATACAGTTAAGGGGGTAGGGCCTATTCGTAAGGGACCGAATTTCTATCAATGGGCTATTCAACAAGGTTATCGTAATATTAACGGTGTTTTTTCTCGTACAGAGCATAATGTTGGGAGAGAAATCAAAGAAAATGATTATTTATCACGTCGTTTGTTAGGGGAATACCTGTCTTGGGCTTACCAAGAGCTCACGCAAGATTTACCTTCCGGTATTCGTATTAAGGAGATCCGACAAAAAGTTATCAATCTCCATATCCACCAAGATAATAAACGGATGTTCTTTTGGAAGATGGCTATCGTTACAGTGTAGATTTTGTTTATATTACCACGGGTCACGGTAAGAATACATATTCATCGCATGATGAAAATCTGCAACAGTTTGTGGCTGGTCATCAAATGAAAAACGCGCTTTTGAATTATTATTCGAATCCTTATCCAATTGAAAAGTTGGATTCTATACAATCTCAGTCTCGTGTGCTGGTGCAGGGAATTGGATTAACTAGCTATGATGTCTTGTCGCAATTGACTTACGGTCGCGGTGGGACTTTTACTGAAAATGCTGGACAATTGCACTACATGCCAAGTGGCAAAGAACCGAAGATAGCTCTATTCTCCCGTCAAACATTGCCTTTTAGTAGTCGCGGGATTAATCAAAAGGGTGGTAGTGGGCAATATATACCATCATTCCTTACTCTCGATGCAATACATCATCTGCGTAAGCAATCCAGCATTGCCAACGGTTCTCCGAAGCTGGATTTTGAAACGCAGCTTTTACCTCTGTTGCTTAAAGAAATGTGTTATGTCTATCGAAGTACGCAGCTGGGGCACTGGCTAGACCCTGAAACCTATGTTGTTACTTCCAAAGACGAGCAGTGTATTCAAGCGTTGCTGTATCCTCATCGAAATAAAATATTTGCCTCTTTGAAGGATTATACAAGATTCTTCATGGAGCATTTGAAGGACGATCTTCATTCTTCCGCTGCAGGTAATGTTGATGGCCCAGTGAAAGCTGCTACAGATGTGCTACGAGATGTTCGTGATATCTTACGTTCAGCAATTGATTTTTGCGGGTTAACGTCTTCATCTCACAAGTACTTTATTGAATATTTTAATCCAAACTTTAACCGTATTTCTGTCGGCCCACCGATGCAGCGAAACCAAGAGTTGAAGGCTCTGATGGAGGCTGGTATCGTGACTTTGGCTGGCGGTCCTTCACCTAAACTTGTTCTCAATGCTAGTACTAGCCGTTTCGAAATTCAGTCTGTTTTCCAAGATGAAAACAGTTCAGTTGATGGAGATGTGCTGATCACGGCCAAGATTGATAGTTTTTCTCCTTTGCGTGATGAGTCTCCTTTTATCAAAAATTTGGCTGCTCAGGGTATCATCCGGCCATTTATCAACCAAGGATATCATCCTGGTGGTATTGATATTGACTGTCAGCAGCATCCTATAGATACTAAAGGACAAGTACAAAATACATTATGGGTGGTAGGTAATCCAGTAGAGGGGCCCAATTTTTATACATATATTTTGCCTAGGCCTTTAGTTAATTCGCGTGCACTGCGGGATGCAGGGCGCTGTGTCACTGACATGTACGAGCAGCTTCTTAATCGCCACTCAGTCAAAGATTCAACAATTAATGTACATTGATAATGTAAAAAGCTTCCTGATACGCATGTCCTCCGTATCCGCTATAATAGCGATGCTGATGCTATTCATTTTTCTTATATCTATCTCAATGAGAACTTGGTTTCTTATTCCATTGGCTGGAGTGACTGTTTTCGGTTATTTGCTTTTGACGATACCATACTGGTGGTTGAAGGGGAATGCACGCAGTGGTGTGTTCATCCTGTTGGCTTGTACTTTAGTGCTGATATGGCGTTGGTACTTGCCTGATGTTAGTACTGTGCTTGTGCGTTTTACTGATGTCTTTTGGCTATTACTCGCCATGGGATTGTTGCGCCATGTGATGAATATATGGCGTATTTCAGAATTTCTCTCTGAACGGTTGATGCGCTATGGAAAGGGTTCGCTTACCCTGTCCATAGCGATACTGACTGCGTTTCTAGCTTGGCCGATGAGTTTGGGGGTTATCCCCCTAATGATTGATGCCTTGAAGAAAAGTGTTTTTCCCTCTCGCCATTTGGCCGCTATTGTGATGCGAATGATGAGCATCACAATGGTACTGATGCCAACCAGCATCGGTGCAGCAACAGTTTTCTCTGCTATGCCTAGAACACCAATATTCACATCCGCTGCTTTGGGGATACCACTTTTTCTATTCAGTCTGTTGTTGTTGTGCATTTCTCCTGTTGTAGCGCTAGCTAATCCGATTATTTGCGATGAGAGGAGAGCGAATAAAGAAGGAGAGAGGTTAAGAATTTGGATTTTTTTGATATTGTTCTGGCTAACATTTATCGTTGCGTTGACAGTTATCAGGTTGAATGCACTAGAAAGCATTGCGTTGACGGCGAGCATTCTATATGTCCTTGAGCGTGGGAGTTCACGCAGTGTTGATTTTTTGACTCCTTTGGTGGCAGTGATACGCAGTATATCAAGTGAAATTCTGTTGTTGCTAGGTTGTAGCCTGCTAATATCTACTTGTGATTTGCTTATTCCTTTGTTGCCGGTGACGTTTAGTCACTCATTGGCATCACTCTCTGTTTGGCAGCGCTATGCCTGTATTCTCTTCGTATTGCCAATTTTCAGTGTAGCAGGAATTCACCCTATGGTGCTATTTAGTTTGGCATTTCCCTTACTAGGGTCATCGATAACTTATGGAGTTACGGATTATTTGGTTTGGATTTGCTTCTTTATTGCAGCTCAACTCCTTTCTCCTGTATCAATCAATGCTATTTTTGCTTCCAGTAGCCTGCATATTTCACCGGTGGATACAAGCTTTAAAATGCATAGTTATTATGTATTAATGTTTAATCTTTTTGCGTTCATTTATTTGAGCTTTTTTGTACAATATTTGTAAATTATGGAGATCTTATGCCTTACATAAACATTAAAATTACTAATGAAGGGGTTACCTCTGAACAGAAACGACAACTAATAGAAGGGGCAACTCAATTATTAGTTAATATTCTGAATAAAAATCCGAAAACGACGGTTGTAGTGATCGATGAAGTGGAGACAGACAATTGGGGTATTAATGGTGTTCCCGTCACAGAATTAAGGAAAGATCAAAATAAAGAATAACTCTGTGTATTTGACAATAATTTAAGGTCAATAGGGTTAATCAATGTAAAAAATCACGTTCTTAAGCAACATTTGATCAACCCCCCATTGGAGCGGTTGTTACAGCCCCTGATGCTGATGCACAGATCTATCTCCTCAACGAGCCTGTTCTTCTCTTCACACATGAGATAGAGAAACTGAAAAAGCTTGGGAAAAAAAGAGGTACAGCTCTTGATGTCATTAACGCCGTGTGCGCGCAAGGGGTTGAGGCACAAATTATTCTTGTGCGAGTGGAAGAAAAATCAACCATTACTGAGACACAAGCGGAAATGGTAGGATCAAATGCTCACCTGACCGGTGTGCATGCGCTGAAACATGCGTGAGGTCATTTAGGTGTGGAAACCTAGGATTTTATTGGCAGCAGCTTGTTTTTGATTAATCTTGGCAATGAAGTTGCCAATACAGCTTTTGATGCGCCTGTCGAACTTACACCTTCCCAACAAATTGAAACGATTGAAAATCAGTTATTTGAGCTAGCTGAAAAAGGCAAATATGGGGGTGGGCTTTAACAGGTTTGAAAACTTTGATACAGCCATTGCAAAAGCACTTAACATGGCAAGCGCTGCAAAAAAGCGTTCCTCACAGCTCTCAGGGATCGCTACCCATATCAAAACCCTTGATGAGAAAATGGGGGGGCTACAGCCATCTGATTTGATTATCATAGCTGGACGCCCTGGGATGGGGAAAACCTCTCTGGCAACCAATATTGCTTTTAATATTGCCAATGATTGTAAGCGTGATAACAAAACACAAGAAAATGAAGGGGGCATTGTAGGTTTCTTCTCACTTGAAATGTCATCCGAACAGCTTGCAACTCGCATTATCTCAGAACAAATAAAGGTTTCTTCTTCTGATATGCGCCGTGGTAATATCTCAGAAGAGAAATTTACCAACATCATTTACGCAATGCGTTCCTTACAAACAATCCCTCTTTATATTGATCAAACGGAGGGCGTATCCCTTGCACAATTGTCCGCCCGTGCAAGGCGTCTTAAACGACAACATGGTCTAGATGTCTTGATTATTGATTATATCCAACTCATGACAAGCGGTTCAAAGCGTTCATTAGAAAACCGCGTTCAAGAGATCACAGAAATTACCACCGGATTAAAAGCACTTGCAAAAGAACTCAATATTCTCATCATTGCTTTGTCACAACTTTCGCGTCAAGTTGAAAACCGAACCGATAAACGTCCACAACTCTCCGATTTACGTGAATCTGGTTCAATCGAACAAGATGCCGACATTGTTCTATTCGTTTATCGTGAAGAATATTATCTCAAAAATGAAGAACCCAAAGAAGGCACTGCTGAGTATAGCAAATGGCAAGAGGCAATGGAGCAAGCCAAGGGTAAAGCTGAAGTTATTATAGCAAAACAACGCCATGGTCCGACAGGAATCGTCCCCCTTGCATTTCAATCGGATTTTACACGCTTTAGCGATCTGGAAAAATAGGAGCAGAAAAACGCGTTAAAGGGAGCTTTAAATACCCTTTAGATAAGGTCTTTGAAGACCCTTTGAGAACACCTTTAAAACTCTTTGAGAAAAAATAAATTGATACAAAACCTAGTGGCAAAATATACAAAACCCGCTGGCAAGCTACAGCTACACTGGCTGGGGAACTTGGATTCGAACCAAGATTGACGGAGTCAGAGTCCGCTGTTCTACCATTAAACTATTCCCCAATAAGCCAATTTTATCATCTCTAGCAGATTCTACAGTGTAGGCAAGCGCAAAAAATCTTTAGATTATCGATAATAAAGAGCGATAGGAATGTCATTGATTGTTTTGATTTGAATATCAACATCATAAATGTCTTTAAGAATTTCTGGTTGCATAATTTCTTTGGGAGTTCCACAATAGGCTGCTTTTCCATTTTTCAGTGCAACAATCATATCTGAATAAGATGAGGCAAAATTAATATCGTGCATAACAATAAGAATGGTTTTTTTCAGTTCATCAGCTGTGCGGCGTAACTGCTTCATCATAGAAACGGCATGTTTCATGTCCAGATTGTTTAATGGTTCATCTAAGAGAAGATAATCAGTATCTTGGCAGATAACCATGGCTATAAAAGCGCGTTGACGCTGACCGCCAGAAAGCTCATCTAAAAAACGGTCTTTTAAATCTTGTAAGCCGAGATAGCGTAGCGCACTGTCGATAAATTGTTTATCTTCATGTGTATACCAGCCTTTTGAATAAGGATAGCGTCCGAAACTTACTAAATCGTATACGGTTAAACGGAAGGATAAAGGATTATCTTGACGCAGAATTGAGAGTTTTTGAGCTAAAATATCGTGGGGCATTTTATCAATATCAAAGCCGTCGATATGAATTGTACCATTATGGTGTGGCAAAAGACGTCTTATCAGCATTAAAAGAGTTGATTTTCCCGAACCATTGGGTCCAATGAGAGAAATAATCCCCCCTTTGGGAAGATGAAGGCATAAATTGTCGATAATCAATCGTGCTCCGTAAGCCTTGGAAAGATGATTGATCTCAATCATTTTAGTTTTCCCTTCATCAGTAACATTAAGAAAACAATTCCCCCACAAAACTCAATGATAAAACTTAAACGTCCTGCCATGTGAAAAATTTGCTCTAAAATAAATTGTCCCCCCACCAAACAAATAATCGCTAATAATATTGCAATCGGCACAACAACGCTGTGTTTTGCTTGAGGAGAAAGTTCATAGGAAAGGTTGGCAACTAACAGTCCAAAAAAGGTGACTGGGCCTACTAATGCGGTAGAAATGGAAACGAGAATGGAAACAAAAATAAGGACAGCTGTCGCACTTTTGTGGTAGTTAACGCCAAGATTAAGAGCGTTATCACGTCCCAAAGCCAAAATATCAAGAAGATGACGAGAATGCCATCCAATCAGACTCACAATGAAGACAATGATTGTGGCAAAGCTTATGAGTGATGTATTAAATTTATTAAAATTTGCAAACATAATATCCGTTAAATTCATCATTTGGTCTGGATTTAATTGCAATTGCATAAACATCCGTAAACTGAAAAAGAAGCCGCCTAAAACAACACCAATTAAAAGCGTTAAGTGAAGTCCTTTTAGGCTTCCTGAAAATAGCCAGCGAAAAAGGCTTATTGAAAAAAGAATAAGAATGAGGGCTTCGAGAATGAGTTGTCCTTCTTCATTTAAAAAGGGCAAAGAAAGAGAGCCTACAAAATACATCAGAACAGTCTTTATTAAAATATAAAGCTGATCAAATCCCATAATTGAAGGGGTAAGAAGCCGATTATTAACGATTGTTTGAAATAAAACCGTAGAAACGCTTATTGCATAGGCAATAAGAAGCAGAGAGGAAAGTTTTGTAAGACGAAATGTCCATGTATAAACATTGATATTCCACGTCATGTAAAGACTAATGACAGTACATGCTATGATGATAAGTGTTGTTAGTACACATATTGTTTTTCTTCTTCTATCCAAGACGCTTTCTCCAGCGTAAAAGCAGTATCATAAAAATAAAACTACCGATTACACCCATCATAGTGCTTATGGGAATTTCAAGAGAGGGATGAATTATTCGTCCTACAAGATCACAAATCAAGACCAATCCTGCACCGCTGATGGCCACCCAAGGAGCAGTACGGCGCATATTATCGCCCATGAAATTTGACACAAGGTTGGGCACAATGAGTCCAACAAAAGGAATACGGCCAATTGTACAGACAACAACAGCAGTGATTGAGGCGACAATAAAAAGACCAAAAAACATGACAACACGATAATTCAATCCAAGGTTATTGGTTAAATCTTCTCCCAAACTTGCAACCGTAAAGCGATCAGCAGTACAATAGGCCAGAATACAAAGGGGAAGGGACAGCCATAAGAGCTCATATTTTCCTTCAAGAACCATTGAAAAACTGCCAAATAAGTAAGCTTGAAGAGAGGGAAGTAACATTTCATAATCTGCAATGGCATTGGTTAAAGAGCCAATGATATAGCTTAGCATAATCCCTGTAAGGGGTACAATGAGAGCAGATTTTAGAGGAATGCGGCGCAATAAAAACATAAAAAGTAAAGTGCCTGTCATGGCAAAAAGTGTCGCAACGACCATTTTTCCTAAAACAGAAATATCGGGCAGAAAAATCATAATAAAAAGAATGCCAAGGGAAGCAGATTCAACAGTTCCAGCGGTTGATGGCTCGACAAAACGATTGCGTGTCAATAGTTGCATAATCATACCTGAAAGTGCAAGTGATGCACCTACTAAAAGGATTGCAATGGTACGAGGAAGACGGGTTTGCCAAAAAATAAGCCACGCATGGGGATCGGCTGCGAAAAGGTCAGAAGGCGTGACATCAGAATAACCAACAAAAATGCTGAGGATAGACAGGAGAATGAGAAGTGTTATGGTTATCCAGTAATTCTTCACGTTAAATCATTTTCTAACAAAATTAAAAAAAGCAAAGACTGCTTAATAAACAATCTCTGCTTTTAAATTTTATTTATATAGCAAGCAAGCTCTTTTGTACGCTTATTTGCTCTTTGTAAAGGCTTCATTGATCTGCTTAGCGGTTTCAAAGAGTCCCGTTAAACCACCACTTGCACGATACCAGCTCCAAGAGTCCAAATAAATAATTTGATTTTTTTTGCTTGCTGTTGTGCGGTGAACAAGCTCATTGTTAAGCAATTGTGCTGCGGATTGCCCTTCACGTCCAATTGCGGCATCCCGATCAATCACCAACAACCAATCAGGATTTGTCTCAAGAATAAATTCAGGAGAAATGAGTTGTCCATGTTTTTGTACAGTGAGTTTATCGGTTGCAGGGGCAATTCCAAAAGCGGAATGCAAAATATCAAAACGTGACTTTGGTCCTAAGGCACTGATTTTTCCACCAGAAGTCATGAGTACAAGACCTTGGCCTTTTCCTTTAGTATTTTTACGAACTTCAGCTAAAGTTTCATTGAGTTTTGCAATTTCTTCTGCAGCTTCTTTTTCTTTGCCAAAAATTTTGCCAAGGATAGACACATTCCGTTCAATATCTGCAAGAGAGTTTTCATTTCCTACAGTTAGATCAATTGTTGGAGCGATTTTGGATAAATCATTATATTTTGCTTGAGTTCTGGAGGAAATAATAATCAAATCAGGTTGAAGGGTGGCAATTTTTTCATAATCGGGTTCAAAAAGGGTACCAATTTTTTCATATTTTGCATCATCAAATTGTTGCAGATAGGATGGTTTTTTACCTTCAGGAATACCGATAACCGCTTTGATACCAAGGCGATTCATATTATCAAGAGAGGCAATATCAAACACAACAACCTTTTGCGGAGAAGCGGGAACAGGAGTCGTGCCTGAAACATGATTAATTGTTACATTTGTTTGAGTACTCGTATTTGCAATACTCGTCTGTGTCCATAAAGCTGTTGTAAAGCTGGTTGCAACCAGTAAAACAGAAGTCATCCGTTTCATATATTTTATCATCGTAATTTTATCCTTTTATCTAATATTACAAGGGGTTGCGCATTTAAAAACCTTAACTTTGGTATTTTTATGCACAAAATGAAGCGTAAATAAATAACACTATGTTGTAAAATTGACTAACATATGTTACAAATTGTTCACTTACCTCATTTTCACTTAATTCCAGTGTTTTTGCAACATTATTTAGAAAGTTTGACATATGATCAATGTATTTAAAAAGCGTACAAGTCTGTACGCACTGACAGCGAGCGCTCTTTTCCTTTTACAAGGTGTTGATTCTTTGATAGCGAGTGGTGCTGTTCCTGGTGGTGTTGGCGTTGGCGGCGTTGGCGGCATTCCTGGTGCTGGCGTTGGCGGTGTCTCTGGTGTTGGCGCTGGTGGCGTCCCTGGTGTTGGCGCTGGTGCTGGTGGACTTGGTGCTGGCGTTGTCCAAGGTGGGGGTAGCGCCACTGTATGTAATGCAGCGAGTTATAAAGGTTTTAATGATCCTTTATCATCTGTTGTTTGTAATGATGGAACAGAACACTCAATGAAGTATAGTACGGTTATAGTGACAAAGGAAGGTGCTAATGCTTTAGCAGTGGGAAGGGGTGCTGTTGTTGGAGGATCAGCAAAAACTATTAAACCAACAATTGTTAAATTATACCATTCATCTCTTCGGAATCGACCTACTTCAAATGCTGACCAGAATTCAGTGCCGCCGCATGGGAGCGGTGTATTTGCATCACAAGATGGAGTGATTGAATTGGAACACTCATGGATTCGTGATTTTGATACTGGGCTTTACACTTTAAATGATGGAAAGATCGTTATGAAAAAAGGGAAAGTCTTGAGTGCAATTATGGGTGCTGAGGCTGTGAAGGAATCACTTATTATGTTGCGTGATACAGAGATTAATGTGTCGGGACAACGGTGGGTTTTAGGTGGTGAAGATGAAGAAGATGAAGAAGAAGATCTGCAAGATGATGATATGACTGCTTTGCGTGTCTCCAAGGGATCAGTAATAGACATGAAATCGGGGAAGGTTGCTGTAC
Source organism: Bartonella sp. TT67HLJMS (assembly GCF_042193375.1). Taxonomy (NCBI): domain Bacteria; kingdom Pseudomonadati; phylum Pseudomonadota; class Alphaproteobacteria; order Hyphomicrobiales; family Bartonellaceae; genus Bartonella; species Bartonella sp. TT67HLJMS. The sequence goes on along the minus strand of NZ_JBHILP010000009.1, from coordinate 60,913 downwards.
CGATAGGTGCAGGTGTAGCTGTGGCAGAAACCGGAGGAATCATTCAATTAGATAATGTTAGTGTTATAATCAATGGAAGCAAACCTGACGATGCAGCACAGGAAGTGAGTAGCCTTTTATTTACAGATGCAGGTTTTATTTCCTTTAAAAATGGAAACATTAATCATTCAAATGTTGTTGGTGTATGGGTCTTTGACAATGATTATGAATATTCTAACAATAATAGAAGAAATGATGCTACAAGCGTGAAGCCTATTGAGATAAATGAACCCAGTACCGAGTTTCTTGTTTCTTCGGACTATGTTAACGATTTTATACCCCGAATTTTAGGGGAAAAGACAAGGGAAGGAACTGCTGAAGAAAGAGCCGCTGAAGCGAACTTTAGGGTTAGGGCTTCTATAAAATCTTCAACTATAAACTTGAGAGGTATAAGGTCTATTGGCGTATATTTTGATAATCAATCCGATGATCCAGGACAGAGTCAAAAAAGTAACCAATTGCAAAATAAGGAATCTGCAGTTCTTTTGCACGACACTACTCTTAATGTTCCAGATGGTACAGTCATTTTAGGTGATAATATGAGAGGCTCTGTCCTTATAGATAACGGGTCGAATGTTTCTGGTAATTCATTCTTACATGCTAGATCTACTTCTGAAGTGTCGGTTTTTGTTAATGATTCTATAGTTAGAGGCGAAGCTAATGTTGAAAGAGGTTCTCAGGGTAAGCTTTTTTTGTTCAATGGATCGAAGTGGCATTTAACGAAAAGTAGATTTGCAAAGCACACTAACAGTTGTGAGGATTCATGTATTTCATTTGTGAAACTTGACAATTCTACTATTTCGTTTTTACCTTTACAAAATGATGCTAATCAACAAAATCATAGTCATCAACTGCTTCGTATAGGAAATGGGGAAGGCACAGTTTACACCGCTTTTTGGGATTCTCATATTTATTTCGGTGCATCTGTGCCAGCTGATGCATCAGAGGATTCTCGATTATCTGATAGACTTTTAATTCATGGTGATGTCTCTGGTCAAACTAAGGTGCATGTGCTTCCAATTAGACAAAATGGTGATGCTCAACAAGGTCAGGATATTCAAGGTTATAAACCTCAGAGTATTTCAATTATTCAGGTTTATGGGGAGGCGAGGAAAGATTCTTTTAAGCTGAATGATGCGTATGTTACGATAGGCGGTTTACCTTATCAGTACGTCCTTCGTGCTTACGGTCCAAGGCCTCCTTCGGAGATGAAGTATTTCGATGAGGCTTTGGTTGTGAGTGGTAAAGATGTTTGGGATTTTCGTTTAGAAGATAAAAATTTGCCCTATGAACCTAGTTCTCCTCCTGTCTTAGGCAGCAGTAGTGAGAGGGGGGGCGCAAATACTCCTTCCGTGCAATCTCGTGAAACTGATGGAAGTGAGGTAGGTAATCCTTCTGTAGGGTCAAGTCTTCCATCTGGAACTCCTGAATCTAGAGCACCTAATCCAGTTATTGCTTCTAATACGAATGGGAGCCCCGCATTACCTGAGAGATCTGGTACAGGTGATGTAAATCATGAAGAGGGTGAAAATCAGTCTTCTGGAATATCAAGTTCTCCATCTACTATCCTACATACCTTGACAACTGGGGAGACAGTTGATGGAAGTCAAAGAAGGGAACCGAATCCTTATATTCCGGGAGGAAGTTATGGTCGAGAACTGGTAACAAGTGATGGACGTACGAGTATTTATCTTCTTACTGGTGATGTGAGTGAATATTCTCTCCAGAATGCAAATGAAGCAGAATATACTATAGTAGGTTACGATGATTCTGATACAGGTCATGATGATTATGGTATAGTTGATGTGCATTCTCTAGGTACAGATAGATCTTCTCCATCACCAGAAGCAGAAGATAGATTAATGGTGACAACAGATGGAGATGGACTTACTCAGACTGGTGAGCCTTCTGTTACTCTTGGTGTATCTGAGAGATCTGAATCTGTAGACCCTGCTGTACCTAATTCACTTTTGAGATCTGATACCGGTCAAGAAGATCTTACAAATGGTGGATCTGACGGTGTAGTGAGTGAAGTATCTGAAGTTGTAACGTCTCTTCCTTCTCCTACTACGTCTTCTGTTATTTCTACTGGATCTGGGAAGGACGCATCTACTGATCTTGTAAGATCTGATATAGGTGATGTAAGTCATGAAGAAGCTGGAAATGGGGCTTCTACAACATCTTCTGTTACTTCTACTGGATCTGAAAGAGATGCATCTACTGATCAGGGGGGGGGTAGAACATCTGAAGGAGTATCGAATCCTTCTTCTACTATGTCTTCTGTTATTTCTACTGTATCTGGGGGAGACGCATCTACTGATCTTGTAAGATCTGAGGCATCTGGGCATAGCGTATATCCTGTTTTATCCAATTCATCTCCTTCATCTATAAATTCGTTAACTTTAATACCTTCAGGAGCTGATTCACTTGGGAAATCTGATCCAGGTAGGGTTTCTGTGATATCGGCAGATGGGGTTTCTGGAACATCTGGGTATCATACTGTGTCGAATATGCTGACATCTATAAAATCAGCAGCTTCCATGAAGCCTTCTACTTCTGAGGCTTCCGCAAAGCCTGTTGCGCTTTCTGATGTATCTGCTGGGCGTATTCTTATGCTTGGTAGTTCTGATAATGAAAATGTTCCTTCTAAGGAAAAGATTTCTTCTACATGTGATGATATGAATAATGGTGAGGAGAGATCACGGACTACTTATTTGTGTGGTGATGGTAAATCGCGGACAATAACAAACTTTACGTTGAAAGCAAGTGATCAAACTCAGCATCCTATGCATGTAAAAAATCAGGATACAGTTATTAAGTTAGAGGGAGCTATCATTAGTGGTGCAGATTTTTCTGACAGTGAAAATAATGTTGATTTTGCTACATCAAAACGCGTGAGTGCTGTGCTTGCAGAAGACAATGGAGAAGTTGTTTTGGATAAGAAATCAAAAATCCGATCTTCTGTAATTGGGCTTGAAGCGCAAAATGGCGGAAAAGTTACGATGAATGATGGGACAGTCGATGCGCTTTATGTGGGCGCTTTGGCGGGTTCTGGATCATCTGTTAATTTAAAGGATACGACAATTAACGTAACGGGAGATTTGGTTGCGGCTGGTCTGGCGAGTAAGGCTGGTGAGATAACAATGAATACTGGAGCTATTACTTTGGCAAAGGGAGTGGCTGTGAGGTCAGAAGCTGGGGGAAGCGTTAGGTTAGATAAAGTGGACATTACTGTGAAAAAAGCAGCAAAAAAATTAGATTCTGCAGATAATTTTGCACGTGCAGCTTTTCTGTTGAGTGATAATGCTTCTGTTGATTTTAAGAATGGAAATGTTGTTACTGATGCTCATGCTTTGTGGGTTATAAAGGGTGATGATGTGGTTGAAACGGGTTCTTCTAGGAAGAAGAGATCTTCTGAGGTTCGTCCTACCGTGAATCACGCGAATATTGAGTCTTCTATTGTTAGAGTGGAAGGAGATGGAACCTATGGCATATATTTTGATGGGGTAATACAGAAAGAAGCGAGTCAACAAAATCGAAGTAAGGATTTAACAACTGAGAAAGCAATTGTTGTTAAGCGGAGCGTTGTATCCGAACAGAAGAAAACACCTATAGGCATAGCAGGGACAGTTTCGTTGAAGAAAACTGATTTTGAAGTTGCAAAGGGTACAGCGATTTATGGTAATAATTCCAGTGGTCATGTTTTATTAGAAAATAAAACAACTCTTACTGGTGACTTATTATTGAAGGCTGAAAATGATTCTAATATATCAGTTTCGGTTGATAGCTCTATTGTTACAGGCGATGTTCGCGTTGATAAAAGTTCTTATGCAAAATTAGATTTGGCTAATAGTTCACGGTGGGTTCTAAAAAGAAGTGCGCAGAAGAATTTGGGTACTCCAGATTTAGGATGTGTAGGTTCATGCGTTCCTTCTGTGAGACTTATAAATAGTGCTATTGATTTTAGATCTTCCGAATCTGAAGGGAGATATCAGACTCTCCATATTGGAAATGGGAACGGCACAGTTTATGAGGCACAGGGTGATGCTGTAATTCATATCAATGCACGTTTGAATCCCCATGATCCGAGTGATCAACAAGTGACGGATCGACTTGTCATTCATGGTGATGTTTCTGGAAAAACAAAAATACATGTACGAGGTGATGCGGGCAATGTAGGAGATGCTAGAGCGAATGGAAAGATTGCTCACAGTGTTTCAGTTATTCAGGTCTATGGTCAAGCGAAGAAAGACTCTTTCCAACTCGATGGCAATTATGTTGCACTGAGAAACTCACCTTACAAATATACTCTTCATGCTTATGCTCCAAAAGCGACTTCGAAACAGGAGCATGTTCAGCAGAAGTTTGTTAAGGATGGTGGAGAGTTTTGGAACTTCCGTCTAGAAAATCAGTATGTTAAGTCTATGAGATCTGCTGCCCTTTCTGAACAATTTGTAAGGTCTGTTGTTCCACAGGTTCCAACTTATCTTGTCTTGCCTAATAGTGTATTCCACGCTGGTTTGATGGATGTCAGTAATCAAAACAAGCAGTTGGAGACATTGCGGATGACTTCTACAGGAAGGGTAGAGGTTCGTGAGAATCCTGCTTTATATTTACGCGGCTATGGTGGAAGTTATCGTTATGCTTCGAATTTATCAGCACTTGAATATGGTTATGGCGGTGATCTTAGTTATAATGGTGTAGAGGCAGGTGTTCTGCTGCAAACTATTGAAAACTCTGATAGCGCTATATCCTTTGGCGTTATGGGAACTTATGGAAAACTGTCTCTGCAGCCTGTGAATGTTGAGCACAGTCAGAAGAGTGCATTTGATAAATGGACTGCTACAGTATATGGTAGCGTGCAGCATAATGTTGGCTTCTATGTCGACGGTCTTTTATCCTATGGGCTGTTCAAAGGTGATGTTCTCACTCTTGCACGGGGTAAGACAGCAACATTGAAAGGCAATCCTTTGAGTGTTTCCTTAGCAGGTGGTCAGACAATTGCTACAGGATATAAGGGTTTTGTCTTTGATCCGCAGGTTCAAGTTGTGTATCAACATCTCCAGTTTAATAAAGCCCGTGATATCGACAACTTTGATATTGAAATGGGTAACCTTGATCAGTGGGTGGCACGTGTTGGTGGACGCTTAACCAAGACTCCTATAGGTTCTGAAGGCATGGATGCTGTTGCTTTCTACGGTAAGCTTTATCTTGCTCACGGTTTTGAAGGAAAACAGTCTGTGCATTTCAAGGATGCTTTCAAGTTAGGGGCTTTTGGTTCTTCATTAGAGGCTGGATTAGGCTTTAATGCCAAATTGTTGCCACAGTTCTCTCTACATGCTGACGTTCTCTATCAACATAAGCTTAATAAGGCTGGTTTTTCGGGAACAAGTTTTTCCGGAGGAGTGCGTTATCAGTTTTAATATAAGGTACAGTATGTATTTTTTAAAAAAGGCAGCACAATGTGCTGCCTTTTTTCTTTGTAGCAACTTGTGTTGTTCTTAAAAACTTTTCATCTTCTTGATTGAGCAAAAAAGACATAGTTTGTTTTATGTATGAGAGCACTTTTCTACGCTAAAGCGAATTTTTTAAAGTTTATGCTGCTACTGATACGATAGAGTGTCTCACTTTTATCGGCTTTTTAAGCGTTCAGTAGTCCAGTATGCGTTAGGTTATCCTTTTTGGTACTGATTGATATTATCTAATATAATATTTGATGTTTTCTAAAACTCGTTTTTGAGAGTTTGTTTTCCACTGATTTAACTCATTGTTTTATTTATCTCCTTGTGGATTAATTTTTAAAGTTCACAAGGTTTAGTTGTTTTTTTTAATTAATTGCACGCACTGATTTTATTTTTTCTTTACACGAAATACAGAATGCATTATACACCTATAAAGTGTAATTATTAATTGTTCTCTTATAGGTGGTTTTGGCGTAGAGCTTCTGCCAAATGTATTGGGATGATTCATTGCACAGTTCAGATGAGCATGAGGCATGTTCTTTTTGTTACACTTTTCGTGTTTTGAGGTGTGCAATGGGATGTTTTGCAGGTGCTTTTATTTTTAATGAGAGGGGAAGAAAAGTTTCGAGGGAACTATGATTAAAGTTTTTAGAAATCATCTATGTTTGTGTGCTTGTACAACAGCTATCCTCTCTTTATTCCAAAATGGAAGAGAAGTTTATGCGGCTACAGAGGGGAAGGATAGTAAATCTTATGTTATAAAGGTTATCCCAGTTGTCTCTACTAATTCTTCTCCTCATCTTAGCGGGAGTAATAGGCATAAGCTTCCTCTTAGTGGAGAGAATGGGGATAATTATTATCCTCCTAATATGATTCATGTTGGCGACAACGATGAGGGTATTCGTGGGAGGAGTGATTATCGTAAGCTGAGTGGAGTGGATGGAGCGAACAGACATCAGGAAAATGTAGATAACTCTGTTAAAGATGCAGACTCTGATGGAAGAGATGTGAATCCTGGGTTTTATTACTATAATGGATTGTATTATATATGCGATAATTGCGGGGAATCCAAAATTGATAATAAATCTTATAAAATTACGAATAAGAACGTTTCCAATTATCCTGATGATCCTACTGCTATAACGGTAAAAGGAATAGGCACAAGGGTTAGTGGGGAGGATGTGACGGTTAGTAGTCAAGTTGCTGATAAAACTTTTCTAGTGGGTGTGCATGTATTAGAGAACGGTAAAATTGTTTTGAAAGATCCGATTATCAAAAATACAGTTATAGCCCTTCGTGCGAGTGATGGCGTGATTGAGGTAAAAAATGGAAAGATTAAGGAAAGTCATGAGGGTGTTGATGCAGCAGAGAACTCGTTTGTTCTTTTAGAAGATACAGAAATTAAGACCGCTAATGGGAATGCAAGTCTTTTAAGTTATGATCATTCAGAAATTTGGATGTCAGGTGGGGCAGTTGATTTTATGAACAGCCATGGGGTTTCTTCGACGTTAGGTGGGAAGGTGAATCTCGAGAATGTTAAAATTACTGGGAAAGGTGACAAAGGTAAGGATCGTGCGGTTGTGCATACAGATTTAGGGGGGGCTGTTAATTTAGAGGGTACTATTGTTAGTGCTATGGATGTCCATGGCATATTATTAGAAAATACAGTCGATTCTATTCCTCTGCAGGAAGTTAAAGATTTATCAAATGAAGATTCTGGTTCAAAGATTCCTGTGACTGAAGTTAATATGAAATCCTCTTCTGTTACTGTAAAGGGTAAGGGATCTTATGGTATCTATTTGCGGGGAGAGAAGCCATGGAGTGAAGGTGGGGATAAAAAAGAAGAAATTTCATCAGAGGAAGAAGAAACTTTACCACGATTAGAAGTTGTTAATTTGGATAAAACAGAGTTTTCTGTTTTAGATGATGCGGCTCTTTATGGTAGAAACATTATTTCTGGTGTGGTGGGGTTGGTGCACAGTACTCTTCGTTCAGGGGATTTTTTATTAAAAGCTGAGGAAGGTGCTTCTATAACAGTTTTGGCTGATGCTTCTACTCTTGAAGGTCGCACACACGTTGATAAAAATTCTAATGCCGAACTTTATTTGGGAGGCCGTTCTAAATGGATTTTACAACAACCGTTGCAAAAAGATCAACATGGGGCTGCACATGATTCTTCTATTTCACTCGTTAGTCTTATGGGTGAGAGCTCTATTAATTTTAAAAGACATGAATCTTCTTCTGCTGATGATTATCAAACTCTTCGTATTGGAAAGGGAAAGGGTGAAGTTTATAAAGCACGGGACGGTGCCTCTATTTCCCTTAATAGCTATCTGAATACTGGTGGTGCTCTTAATCATCAAAAGACTGATCGTGTTTTAATTCATGGTGATGTTTCGGGAAAAACGAAGCTCCAGGTGCATGGAGTTTCAGGAAGTCCAGGAGGATACACGGGAAGGGGAGGAAATGATGAAGGTATTTCAATCATTCAGGTTTCTGGACAAGCAGAGCAAGATTCTTTTCAGTTGGAAGGTGGTTATGTAGCACTAGATAAATTACCTTATCAGTATAAGCTTTATAGTTATGGTCCAGGGTCTCATTTAGGAAAAGCAAACATGGATCAAAGATTAGTTGAAGGGAACGGAGAATTTTGGGATTTTCGCCTTGAAAGTAGATCTATAGATTCTGATGTTAAACCTAAACCAGATCCTGCTCCGAAGCCTTTTCCTGACCCAATTCCAGGACCAGCTCCAGAGCCTCATCCTAAGCCGGGAGTTAAGGCTGTTGTTCCACAGGTTCCGACTTATCTCCTTTTGCCTAATGCCTTACGTCATATTGGTTTGATGAATGTGAGCAATCAAAATAAGCGATTAGAAGCTTTACGAATTTCTTCTGGGGGCTTATTAGAAAGTCGTGAAAATCCTTTCTTTTTTGTGAGCGGTTATGGCGGCAATCATCGTTATACTTCAAATCTTTCCGCGCTTGAATATGGTTATGGCGGCGAGCTTGATTATAATGCCATAGAGGCAGGCGTTTTGCTGAAAGCAATCGAAAATATGTATGGTTCCACTTCTTTTGGAATTATCGGGGCCTACGAGAGATTTTCTTTGCAACCTTTGAATGTTGAGCAGAGTCAAAAAAGTACATTTGATAAATGGTCAGTTACAGCATACGGTGGTATGCAGCATGATGCGGGTTTTTACGTTGATGGTCTTGTGTCTTACGGTTTGTTTAAAGGTGATGTTCTAACAACTGCACGTGGCAAGACGGCAACATTAAAAGGAAATCCTTTAAGTGCTTCATTGACTGCTGGTAAAACGTTTATGGTGGGGGAGAACGGTTTCGTTTTTGATCCGCAAGTTCAAGTTGTTTATCAATATCTTCAATTTAATAAAGTGCCTGATGTGGATGGCTTTGATATTGAGCTGGGAAAGCTTCATCAGTGGATAGGGCGTGTTGGAGGGCGTTTAACAAAGAAGCTGGTCGCAACTGATAAGGCTCAAGTTGTTTCTTTCTATGGCAAGCTTCATCTTGCTCACGGTTTTGAAGGAAAACAATTTGTGCATTTTAAAGATGCTTTTCAGCTAGGCTCTTTTGGTTCTTCGTTAGAAACTGGATTAGGTTTTAATGCCCAATTGTCTCAAAAATTTGCGCTTTACGGCGATTTGGTTTATCAGCACAAGCTAACGAAAGCTGGTTTTTCTGGAACTAGTTTCTCTGGTGGTTTGCGTTATCATTTCTAGTTTTGTTGCTGTTTCTGATTAATCTTTGAAAAAGCCACAAGTTATGCTTGTGGCTTTTTCTCATTCTCTATTCATTTTGTGTTATAGCCTTTTTACGAGAGTGTAACTTCGCATATCTTTGATATGCTTTTGGGTTGGACTTCTTTCATTTTTTTGAAAAGTTTGAAGAGTTTGTACGTTATGGTTTCAAAACGCGTATTTCAGAGTGATTATTATATTATTTGTTATATGCCGATTGATAAAGATGTTTTTTAATTCAGGATGCGGAAATATTTTCAATGCTCTTATGATGAACCCATAAAAAGCATTCCTTTGCATATTATGTAAGATTGGCAAGTGGATAATTGTCTAAGAAAGGAGTCAATATAATTTTGGAGGATTATGTTAAGAGGAGAGGATTTACAATATTAGAAATTGGCAAAGGAAAAGAAGATACTCAAGCGCAATGAGAGCTATATCCGATGAACTTTATATTATATCCGCTGTCGTTGTGAAATGGGGATGGAAAAAATGAGAGATATCTGAGAAAACTGATGGATGAGAAACATAATGACATATTGTTTTTGGAAAATGTGTTTTCTTAAAAGGAATGCGATAAATACCAGGATGAAGTCATGTATAATCTTTACTTTTTAAAGATCCGGCTCTGAATGCGTTTAAATGTTATCAAGTTACATTAAAAGGAGGTAGTAAAAATAGGAACTGATTTTTACACGTTCCTACTCTTTATTAGGCTGTCTTGCCACGAAGTTTGCCTAAAAAGGTATAGGTAAACTCTTGTTTTTCAATTTTGGTATATGTTTTGTCTGCTTACAAATACATATTGTTTCAATATAATATCTCTATCGTAAGGATGTTGGTTATACCCGTTCTGGTGGGATTAGACAGCAGTTAAAGCAGGCGTTTTTAATGCATGTCAACCGATTAAGGCTATTTTGGAATAACAACTTTAAAGGTGATTTTTCTGTCGTTCTTCAGTTATATTTTTGCAATTTTTTTTGTAAAAGCAACAGATCTAGATTGTATTTTTGAGTAATTTTTTAATTCCATATTTACATAAAACACAAAAAATATTAATAGACTTCCTATCTTTAAACCAAAACGTATTAAATTTTCTGGTTAAATCTCTTGATACGTTATGCATTGCTCTATGATGGGGCAGAATTATGGTGTAATTATGGTAAATCTATTTAAAAATCGTTTCTCCTTATGTACTTTTACAACAGCATGTCTCTTTTTTGCACACAATGTTGATGTTTTTGCACACAATGCTGAATCTCAAGTTTCCTCTGAAAAAAAGCAGTCTTCATGTGATCAGAATGCAGCATTTTATCAATGTTCTGATGGTAGAGAGCATGAAATTAATAATAAAGTTTATTCACGAACGGATAAAAATATTAATAGTGTTTATGGAGCCATAGAGGCGTCTAAGAAAGGTACAACTATTCGTGGCAAGAATATAACTGTTAAGGGTATTTTGGATGAAAAGAATAATTCGGAAAAGAATTTTTGGAAATATGGAGTAAAGGCATCAGAACATGCGAACGTCTATCTGAGCGATTCTACGTTGAGTGGCGTTTTAGTGGGGGTGGAAGCTCAAGGTGGTTCCCTCACAATATCTGGTGGATCGATTGATGCAATTAAAGTGGGGGCTTTTGCCGGAGGAAAATCTCGAAGTTCAGTTTATTTAAGGAATACGCAAATTAGGCTAGGGAGTGTTGGGGTTAAAGCAGGAGAAAAAGGATATCTTATTTTAGAGGGGGGCTCTATTACCGGCAAGGGGAGTACTGGCAAGGATGATCAAGGGCTGGATACAGGTCGTCAAGCAGCTTTTCACATATCTGAAGATGGTTATGTTGAGTTTATGAAAGGGTCTGTTGATGTTACTGATGCTCATGGGCTTTTATTGCAGGGAGGTAACGCACCTCAGATTAATATTGGAGATTCCAATATTACAGTAAAAGGTAATGCATTTTATGGTATAAATTTTGAAGGTAAGGCAGCATCAAATGGTTCGTTAGAGAAAGAATTATCGCGTGTTGATTTGAGAAAAACGCGTTTTGTCGTTCCAGATAGCATAGCTCTTTACAGCAGTAAATCTGGAAAGTCTAAAATATTTTTAAAGGAAACAAAGCTTTTTGGAGATTTGTTGCTGAAGGCTGATAGTAACTCTTCTATAAAGGTTGTTGCTGATGCTTCTGCACTTGTCGGTCAAACTCAGGTTGATAATAGTTCTACAGCTGACCTTGAATTGAAAAATAATTCACAGTGGGTTTTATTACAACCAAGACATAAAAAATTAGAAGATCCTAATTATAGAGGTGTTTCGTTTATTTCATCGGTAGGTCTTTCTAATAGTTCTATTATTTTAAAAAAAACAAAGTCCAGTACTGATAATGCATATCAAACGCTTTATATTGGAAAAGGAACAGGTGTTGTTTATCAGGCTGGTAGAGGTTCTTGGGTTCATTTGAATGCATGTTTAAATCCTAGTGATACAAGTGGTAATCAGGTAACGGATCGGCTTCTCATTCATGGTGATGTTTCGGGAAAAACTATAGTCCATATACAAGGGGTTGCGAGGGGGGTAAAAGGAAAAAATGAAAAAGCGCACAGTGTTTCAATTATTCAAGTTTATGGAGATGCGTCGTATGACTCTTTTCAACTGAATGGGCAGTATGTTGCATTGGATGGCGCGCCTTATAAATATGTTCTTCGTTCTTATGGACCAAAAGCTACTGGAGAGGAGGAGCATGTTAAACAGAGATTTGCTTTGAATGGAGGAGCATTTTGGAATTTTCGTTTAGAAAATGAATATGTTCAAACATCTGATGTTTCTAAAAGTACTCCTATGGTTTCTAAACGTACACCTCCTGCACGTGCTTCTTTTGAGGATATTGTTCCAGAATCTTCTGAGGAGGTTGTTCCAGAATCTTCTGAGGAGGTTGTTCCAGCGCCTTCTGAGGAGGTTGTTCCAGAATCTTCTGAGGAGGTTGTTTCAGCGCCTTCTGCGGATGTTGTTCCAGCGCCTTCTGCGGATAGTCTTTCTAAAATTGAAAATGTTTCTCCGTCTCGACGAGGTGTAAGATCTGTTGTTCCTCAGGTACCAACTTATCTCCTTTTGCCAAATAGTTTGTTCCATGTAGGTTTGATAGATATTAGCAATCAAAACAAGCAGCTGGAGACAGCACGGACTAATTTGGGTGGAATGTTGGAAATTCGTGAAAATCCTGCTTCATTTTTGCGTGGCTATGGTGGGAGTTATCGTTATGTTTCAGATTTATCTGCGCTTGAATATGGTTATGGAGGGGATCTAGGGTACTATGCGCTAGAGACAGGTGTTTTGCTACAAACTGTTGAAAATGTTGACAGTACTATATCCTTTGGGGTTATGGGGTCTTATGGAAAGCTTTCTCTACAGCCTCAAGATGTTGCACAAAGCCAAAAAAGTACATTTGATAAATGGACTGCTACAGTATATGGCAGTATGCAGCATGATACAGGATTCTATGTTGATGGTCTTTTATCCTATGGTCTGTTTAAGGGAGATGTTCTGACAACTGTTCGGGGTAAGACTGCAACATTGAAGGGTAACCCTTTAAGTGTTTCCTTAATGGGTGGTCAGAAAATTGCCACAGGATATGAAGGTGTTGTTTTTGATCCACAGGTTCAGGTTGTTTATCAACATCTTCAATTTAATGCGGCTCGTGATATTGATAATTTTAATATTGAGATGGGTAAACTGGATCAATTGATGGTGCGTATGGGGGGGCGTTTGATGAAGACCCTGACTGCGTCTGAAAAAGATCGTGATGTTTCTTTCTATGGAAAGATTCATTTTGCCCATGATTTTGGCAAAGAAAGAGCTGTGCGCTTTAAAGATTCTTTCCAGTTAGGGGCTTTTGGTTCTTCTCTAGAGGCTGGATTAGGTCTTAATGCTCGCTTGTCTCAAAAAGTTGTGCTTCATGGTGATTTGGTTTATCAGCATAAGTTGAGCAAAGGTGGTTTTTCTGGGATCAGTTTTTCTGGTGGGTTGCGCTATCGTTTTTAGAATGATCATCTTGGGGTAAGTTGTTTAAAAAGCCACAAGCATAGCTTGTGGTTTTTTATTATTTGTTTGCAACTTTTAAAATAAGCTTTTTTAAAAAATGTTTTTTGCATGAGCAAGTTTGTTTCTTTTTAGAAACGAGATAAGGATTTCTGGTTTGCAGTTCTTGCTTCTTATGCTGTTTTTCTTCCTTTAGTGTATTTTTATTAAATTCTCTTTAAATCACCGCTTTGGGGTGGATTTTTTATTTTTATCTATATTTTTACGCGTTTTTATAAATAATACAATTTTAAATTGTGATATTTTGGGGTTCTGGCTTTACATAAAACATTTAGTGGATATATAAAATACAAAACGTATTTTAAATTATCACGCGTAACCAAAGTTATTAAACAGAACGCGTGTTTTTTTGTTTTTAGAGAAGGGGAAGAAAGTTTGTAAAAAATTATGCCTAAAAATCATCTCTCTTTATGTCGTTTTACAACGGTTATTTTTTTCATTGTATACAATGCTGATGCAGGTGAGATTCCCGCTGAGAAGAAGCCATATTCATGTAACGAAAGTGCCTCATTTTATCGCTGTAATGATGGTCAACCGCATGAAATTTCCAAGAAAACTTATCAACTTACGGGTGCAAGTTCTGATGCTGCCATAGAGGCATCAGGGGAAGATACAATTATTGAGGGAGAGGCTATAATCATTAACGGTGTTTCGAATGCAAATGGCCATTCAGAAACAAATGCTTGGACAACAGCTGTAAAGTCCTCAAATGGGGGAGGTGTTGCTCTATTTTATTCTATGTTAAATGATGTGTCGATAGGGGCTGATGTTAATGATGAGGGAGCTTTTGAGATGCAGGATGGGGTGATTAAAGCAACCAGAATGGGGATCAGTGTTGCTGGTAAAGGGTCGTTTGTTGCTTTGACCAAGACAGAGATTAAGACATCTTCTGATGCGATAGGTCTTTTGAGTTCTAATGGTGCAAAAATTTATATGAAAGGAGGGAAAATTAACTTTGCTGATGGTATTGGTGTTCAAACAGGAGGAGAAGGAGAAATTAATTTAGATGGTGTTTCTATTACTGGGAGGGGGAAACAGGGGATAAATACAGATAATCATCGTGAAGCTTCTGCTTTTAGTATGCTGCAGGGGAAAGGCTCTCTTAATTTCCAGAAGGGAAACGTTGATGTTAACAATGCTCATGGCATTGTATTGCAGGGGAATGATAATAATGATGCCCATATCAAATATTCCAATATTTTTGTGGAAGGGAATGCATTTAATGGCATGCGCTTTTTTTGGGAAGCTGTCTTAAATGATCAAAAAACAATTATACCTGGAAAAGGGTCTGTCCATTTGATAAAGACAACCGTTATGGCTCCAGAAAGTACGGCTATTTATAGCCGCCAATTCGAAACTTCTGTTAAACTCTCACAACATTCAAAAATTTCTGGAGATTCACTCCTTAAAGCTGTTGAGCATTCCAATGTAAAGATTGAGGCTGATGCTTCTACTCTTGTAGGAGTTGCACATGTTGATGAAAGTTCTGCAGCTAAGATAGAGTTAAAAAATGGTTCAAAGTGGATTTTATCGCGACCAAAAGTTGACAAATTTCACAACTCCGATGCTTCTGGTTCTAAGTTAGGGGACTATTCCTTCATTTCATCGGTCAATCTTACGGATAGTTCTCTTATTTTTGAAGAACTAAAATCCAAAACGACAGATGGTTATCAGACACTTCTTATCGGAAAAGGGGCAGGGACTGTCTATCGTGCACAAGGCGATGCGCGTCTTTATCTTAATGCATATTTGGATAAAGGAGGTGCTCTGCAAGAGCAAAAAACGGATAGGCTTTTAATTAATGGTGATCTTGAAGGAAAAACGACAGTCCATGTGTATAGTGTTCCTGGAAGCTCAGGGGCATTGACGGGAGATGGTGGTAATGATCAGGGGATTTCCATTATTCAGGTTTATGGAAAAGCCGCTGAAGATTCTTTTCAGTTAAATGGGGGGTATGTCACACTTGAAGCCTCTCCCTATCAGTATCATCTTAAGAGTTATGGTCCAAGCTCTGCTTTAGGGGCGGCAGATTCCAATCAAAGAGTGCTTAAAAATACTGAAACATTTTGGGATTTTCGCCTCGAAAGTCAATTTGTTGATTCTACTTCTCTCGATTCCACTAAAGTTTTTCCTGTTCTTGATTTGGTTGTCCCTCCTTCTTCTGACGATATTCCTTCTTTTCCTAAAATTCATCCTAATATGACTGGAGGTGAGGATGGTTCTATTGCTTCTAACTCTCAGCAAAAACCTCAGGAGCCAAGTCTTTCTTCTCCTGTAGATTCTCCTGATAGGGACTTTCATCTTACTACCACACCTAATGTACCTGATGTTGTTGTGCTTGAGATCCCCAATCCTCCTTCCTCTCTTGCACCTGTTGTTCCCGCTATTGCTGAATCTAAACCAGTTTCCCCAGTTTCATCTGGTCCTTCTGTTCCGCCGCCTGTTTCCCGCCCCACTTCTGTAGTTGTTGCCCCAGTTGCGTCTGGTTCACCTGTTCCACCGCCTGTTTCTCGCCCCACTTCTGTAGTTGTTGCCCCAGTTGCGTCTGCTTCACCTGTTCCGCCGCCTGTTTCTCGCCCCACTTCTGTTGTTGCCCCAGTTGCGTCTGGTTCACTTGTTCCGCCACCTGTTTCTCGCCCCACTTCTGTTGTTGCCCCAGTTTCATCTGGTTCACCTGTTCCGCCATCTGTTTTTGAGCCTTCTTCTCATTTTGAACCAAATGTGAGAGTCATTGTTCCACAGGTTCTGACTTATATTCTTGTGCCAAATACCTTATTTTATGCTGGATTGATGGATATCAGTAATCAAAACAAGCAGTTGCAAGCGCTGCGAACTGTTTCTGGTCGGTTGTTGAAAAATGACGAAAATTCCGCTTTGTTTTTGCGCGGTTACAGTGGACATCATCGTTATACTTCAAATTTATCTGCACTTAAATATGGTGATTATGGCGGTGAGCTTGATTATAATGCACTAGAGGCAAGTATTTTACTCAAGAAAATCGAAAGTGCATATAGTACGACATCCTTTGGAATTATGGGAAATTATGGCAAGCTTTCTTTGCAGCCTCGAAAGATTAAACAAAGTCAAGAAAGTATATTTGATAAATGGACAATCACAGCATATGGAAGCATGCAGCATGATACGGGTCTTTATATGGATGGTCTCTTCTCTTATGGCTTGTTTAATGGAAATGTTCTCACACTTGAGCGAGGTAAAACGGCTGCATTGAGAGGTAAGCCCCTAAGTGTTTCCTTAACTGCTGGTAAAACGTTTATGATAGGCAGCCGATATTTTATTTTTGAACCGCAGGTTCAGTTTGTTTATCAAAATCTCCAGTTTCATAAGACTCGTGATATTGATAATTTTAATATTGATATGCAAAGCCCAGATCATTGGGGAATGCGTATTGGTGGGTATTTAACGAAGGCACTTACATTTACTAAAGATGCACATGTCCTTTCATTCTATGGAAAGCTTCATTTCATTCGTAGTTTTGATGATAAACAATTTGTGTATTTTAAAGATGCCTTCCAGCTTGGTTCCTTTGGGTCTTCGTTAGAGGCTGGATTTGGTGTTTTTTCGCAACTATCTCCAAAAATTATTTTTCATAGTGATCTGATTTATCAGCATAAATTTACGAATTCCGGCTTTTCTGGAACGCATTTTTCTGGTGGATTAAGCTATCATTTTTAATTGTTATTTTCTTTAATACATCCTTTGTGAAAATTATAAGCACAAAACATAGTTTTATTGTATTATTTTTTCTGATTTCTGATTTTCATATATAATATAAAGAAAATTATGTGGATGACACATAATAAGAATAATCAGTGGATGAACTAGATGTGTCGTTTCGGTTTTTTATGAAGATAAAATAAAGAAAGTTTAGACTAAATTATAATTCAAGTATTAAAATGCCATGTGCGTGTTCTCTTTCGACCTCTATTTTTTCTTCGCGCACAATATAGATGTGAGTGCAGAAGATTATAAACCCTCATGTCATTCTCTTTTTAAATCGTATTCGTGTGATACAGTTGATGCTGCTTGTACTTTTGGAAGTAGTGGTAAGTTATATATGAGTGGATTGGATAGGAAAACTACAGATGTTATTTTTACAATACAATCCCATAACATAGTTATTTTGCTGAAAAAAAGTAAAAGGGAAAAAGGCGTTTCAGGAACTGGTGGAATTTTAGAATTAAATAGATTTGAGAAAATTAATCAGCAGTGATTGCGTCAAAAGGTAATAAAACTTCTTTTAAAAAAGAGTTCTATTACAGGAAATGGCGAAAAGAAAAGTGGTAGAAATGCCATGTTATCTCAATCTGTGTTTGGCGTGAAGCAGGGCGATTTTTTTCCTTTGATGAAGGTAAGATTTAGGTTTCTGATGTTCACGGTATAGCGGTTGAAAGTGCCGAGCCTGTTTTTAAGGAAAGATCATATGAGTTGCAGGATGGTCTTGTGTCTGAGATTTTTTTGAAAACACAGAGATCCTTCTTAAAGGACAAGGGGGTCACGGTTTGTATTTTAGAGGAGTTCCTTCGCAATATGAATATCAAGGGGGAGAGCTTCTTACAAGTTTAGGTGAATTTCGGTTTAAAAAGACTGTTCTTCACGTTCCCGATGATACGGCTATTTATAGTAACGATGCTAGGAGGTCTCCTTATATTACGATATTAGAGGGTTCGCGTATTTTTTGCTGATCGGTTATTAGATGTCAAAAATAATTCGTTTGTCGCACTTGATGCCTATGCGTCTTTTCTTGTAGGAGGAGCACATGTTGAGAAAGGTTCTTATGGTAGTGTTGCGTTGTTCAATCAATCTCAATGGACTGTAAGAGCAAATAAAAATGCGCTTAAAAATAATCATAAAAAAGTTCCATATTTTGTAGATTCATTTCTTTCCTTTTTAAGGCTTATTGATATTTCTATTTTTTTCAGAAAACCAAGAAATGATTTTTTTCAGACACTTCGTATTAGGAGATTGGATGATGATCATGGTTTAGATTATGCTTACGTTGCAGGAGGGGACGCGCGCTTATATGTTAATGCACATCTTGCTGTAAATGGTAAAAGCAAGAGAATAAAAGCTGATAAACTTCTTAATCTATGGTGATGTTTATGGAAAAACTAAGGTGCATATTGTCGATGGTTTAGTGGCTTCAAAAAGATAAAGAACCATAGCAAAGGTAAGCAAAAAGACGATAAAAAGATAGCCTCAGTGTTTCAATTGCTCAGGTTTATGGAAAGGCTGCGGAGGATCCCTTTAAACTGGCAACAGATTATGTTGCTTTAAGAGGAGCACTTTATCGATATAGTGTTTTCGTGCTAATGGTCCAAATTCTTCTCATAGATAGGTAAAAGGTGGGAATGGATCCGTTAAAGAGAAAAATATTGAGTATAATGGAAATTTTGGAATTATCGACTTGAAGTTGAATATGTTCAGAAACTTTCTCATCTGCGTCATATTCGGTTGGAAAATGATGTGTCTCGTTCTTTAAGCACTTATACTCATCATAATAATGTTTTCGCTGATCATGATGCTTTTGTTCTTTATTCTGAAGAGGGCGTTAAAGCGGTGGTCCCGCAAGTTTCAACATATCTGTCGATGCCCCATGCTTTGTTTCATATTGGTTTGATGGATATGAACAATCACAACAAACAGCTGGAAACATTGCGTATCGCTGCTGGGGCTTTAGGGGAAAATGGTAAAAAAATCCTGCACTTTTTGCGCGAGGTTACGGTGGAAGTTATCATTATGTTTTTGACCACCTGAGCTTCAATATGGCTATGGCGGAAATTTGAATTATAACGCTATAGAGGCAAGTGTCTTGCTCAATGCGATTGAGGATATACATCACACTTTGAGCTTTGGAATAATGGGGAATGATGGAAAAAATTCTCTAGAACCTCAAGATATTGAAGAAAGCAAAAAAGTACATTTGATAAATGGTCTATTACAGCATATAGCAGTATGCAGCATGACACAGGCTTTTATATAGATGTCCTTTTTTCCTATGGTTTATTTAAGGGGGATATTCTCACGAAAGCAAGAGGCAAGACAACAACATTGAAGAGGAACACCTTTGAGTGCTTCATTGATTGCGGGTAAGTCATTTATGACAGGACATAAAGGGGATAGTTCGTTTCTGCCTTTCTCTATTTTTTCATAAGCCTTTTTTTCATGACCCAAGTTCATGTCGTTAATTTAAATGTGTTCAGATTCTTCTGAACACTCATATTTGTTACAATTACAATTATAGTTAGGGGTTATTTTTGATCCGCAGGTTTAGGTTATTTATCAAAATGTGCGGTTTGATAAGGTGTCTGATATTGATGGTTTTAATATTGAAATGGAAAACTTGTTTTGTGGGGGATGCGTGTTGGTGGGTCTTTAAGAAAGATGCTTTCTGTTTCTGAAGAGGGGATTACTGTTTTTTTCAATGGCAAGCTTCATCTTGCCAATAGTTTTGGAGGAAAACAACGTGTACAGTTTGGAGATGAATTCCAATGAGAGGCTTTTGGTTTTTTTCTAGAAACTGGAGTTGGGTCGAATACTCAGTTGTCTTCACATTTTGCATTGCATGGAGATGTAACTTATCAACATTGTCTTAGCAAATTAGCAAAGATGGTTTTTCAGAGACCATTTTTTCAGGCGGGTTACATTATCATTTTTAGCTATACATAAACTATATAGTAACTTATATATAAGTATATATTGTTATATTAAGTATTAAAAGTAGCTCTTTAGTTTTATATTTATTGTATTTTAAGAAGTTTGTTAGTTTAAATATAGATATTATTCTTAAATGAATACAAATAAGGGAATAGGAGTCGGGAAGAGTTATGGTTTATGTATTTAAAAAACATGTATTTTTGTGCAACTTTACAACAGCTATTCTTTATTTTTTTCAGGTTACTTATGTTAATGCTGCAGGATCTTCAAGTGATGCAGGAGAAGCATTTTATAAATGCGATGATAGAAAAACACACTTTCTCGCAGATAAAGTTTATTACTTAAAAAATTCTCAGGAGGTTGCGCCTATTGCAGCTATATATGTAGAAAAAGATGGCACTGTTGTTAATGCCTCTCAGATAACAGTTTATGGCGATAATTCAGATAAAATATCTGCCTATGGGGCGTATGTAAGAAATGGTGGAAAACTTAATCTAACAGCTGCAGATTTCAAGGACATACCTGCTCTTCGTGCTCAAAATGCAGTTATTAGCATGACAGTAGGGGAAATTAAGGGTGCTTCACATGCTATTTATGCATGGGGGAGAGAAACGGATATTTCTTTAGAGAGTGTGAATATCGATATTGAGCCAGATAATTTGAATGTAAAAGGGATCGGTATTATGAGTGGTTTTGATGCAATGGTTAGAATGTCAGGAGGTACCGTTAATTTTAATAAGATTGGCTCATTTTCAACTCGGTTTGGGGGGCGCTATATTTTTGATACTATGTGTATTACGGGGCAAGGAAGGAGGGAGGAAGCTAGAACAGATGGTGATGGCGCTATGGGGGGATTGCCTGAAGCTTTTGAGGTTTTTCAAGGGGGTGATGTTTATTTGAAAAACGTTTTTATTCATCTTAATAATATGCATGCACTCGTGATTAAAAATTTTTCAGGTTATGTAGACGATAATGGCAAATTAATTCAGAAGTATGTTTCGTCAGATGGCTTTAAGAATACAAGTATTAAGATAGAAAAAAACGATATTTCTGTGAAAGGGGATGGAGCACATGGTCTGTATTTTAATGTTTTAGCTCCAGAAGAGATTGCTAAGATGGTTAGGCAACGAGATGATGAAAAAGTTTTAGAAACCCAAAAATTTCTCACGGGGAAGGCATTTGTTTATTTATCACAGACAAATATGACAGTTCTAGATGGTATTGCGATTTATGCGAAGGGGAATAGAGGCTATAGGGCTGAAGGTATTCTTGAATTATCTGATGAAACAAAGATTTCTGGTGATTTGTTGCTAAAAGCTAAAAATAACTCTTCTCTATTGGTGAAAGCAAGCGCTTCTTCTCTTACAGGAGGTACGCGTGTTGACGATAAATCAACTATTGATTTAGAGTTAACCCGTTATTCAACATGGTATCTTACTAAAAGTAAATACAATGGTTTACGGGAATCTGTTTCATCACTTTCTTCTCTAAGTCTTTCCAATAGTACACTGTTCTTTAATGATGAAGATATATCGAATGGTTATCAAACGCTACACATTGGAAAAAGGGCGGATATAGACGCAGGAGATAGAATTCTCGCATCAAAAGATAAAAAAGTTTACAGTGCTGAGGGAAATGCTCAGATTAAGTTGAGTGCATTTTTGAGTGATGAGGGTTTGTTTGATCCTCAAAAAACCGATCGTATATTGATTTCTGGTGATGTCTCGGGAACGACATTCGTTCATGTGCTAAATTTTCCAAAAGCTGCAAATAAAGAAGTCCATGATGGAAGAGATCAAAGCATTTCACTTATTCAAGTTGCTGGAACCGCGCAGGCAGGTTCTTTTCAACTCGCCAATGGTTATGATAGTTATACTACAGTGAAAGGTTTTCCTTATCAATATCGTATTCGTGGTTATGGTCCAAATTCGCCCTTTGGAAAAGCGGATGCTAGGCAAAGATTAGTGGAAGGTGAGGGGGATTTTTGGGATTTCCGTCTTGAAGGTATCTATATTTCTTCTAGAATAGGTACTTATAATGGTCCATTTATTAAACCGGCTTCGTTTTCATTGTCTCGTCCTTTAAATTCTCCGCCCCCCAATCCACTTCCTACGTCATTGACATCTGCCATACCTTCTTCTTCTACATCTTCTGATCCTGTTGATCCTCCACCTTCTCCCCCCAATCCACTTCCTACGTCATTGACATCTGCCACAGCTTCTTCTTCTACATCTTCTGATCCTGTTGATCCTCCCCCTTCGCCACCCGATCCACTTCCTACCTTGTTGATGTCTGACTCGCCTTCTGTTTTGGCACCTCCTTCATCTGCAGATTCTGTTTCTCCTGCTTCTGCTCCTATTGAACAAAAGCCTTCTACATCTTCTGACCCTGTTGAACCTTCATCCAATCTTCCTATGTCGCTTAATGTTCAGTCTAATCTCCAAATTAGAGCTGTTGTTCCTCAATTGCCAACTTATCTTCTTTTGCCAAATACCTTATTTCATGCTGGTTTAGTGGATATGACCACGCAAAATAAGACGGTAGAGACAATGCGGAATGCTTTTCATTCCTCTTGGAAGGATGATGAAAAGCCAGCCTTTTTTCTGCATGCTTATGGTGGTAGTCATCATTATGCTTCCAATTTATCTGCTTTTGAATATGGCTATGGAGCAGAACTCGATTATAGTGCATTGGAAGCAGGTGTTTTGTTAAACGAGACTGAGAGTTTATACAGTCGTACATTCTTTGGGGCTTTGGGGAACTATGGAAACTTCTCTCTAAACCCACAGGATGTTGAACAAAGCAAAAAAAGCGCATTTGATAAATGGTCTGTTGGAGCCTATGGAAGTTTACAGCATGATACGGGTTTTTATATCGATGGAGTATTATCGTATGGACTTTTTAAGGGAGATATTTTGACACTAGCACGGGGCAAGGTTGTAGCGTTAAAGGGTAAACAGTTTAGCGGTTCTTTAACAAGTGGCAGAACGTTTGCAACAGGGTATAAAGGTGTTATTTTTGATCCGCAGATTCAGGTTGTTTATCAGCGTCTTCAGTTTAATCCGGCACATGATGTTGATAATATTGATGTTGATTTAGGAAAATTTCATCAATGGGTGGGGCGTGTTGGTGGGCGTTTAAGCAAGACACTTAATGTTTCTGAAGAGGGACGTGTCGTTTCTTTTTATAGTAAGCTTTCTTATTTGCATAGTTTTGAAGATAAGCAATTTGTTTCTTTTAAAAACGATTTCCAATTAGGTTTTTTTGGTTCTTCTTTGGAAGCAGGGCTTGGTTTTAATGCGCGTCTTTCTTCAAAACTTTCTCTTTATGGAGATATAAATTATCAGCATAAACTGACAAAAGCAGGGTTTTCTGGAGCAAGTTTCTCTGCTGGTTTGCGCCACCTTTTTTGACAAAGTATGATATGTCATTTTATAAAAAAGGCAGTAGAAAATGCTGCCTTTTACTTTATTAAAATCTTCTCTTATCTTTTCTAAATGGTTCTTTTGTCTTGATGAAAAAGGTCCACAATATATGATTTCTTTGGTTTGTGATTGAAAACGCCTCGTAAGTGTGTTTATTTTTTTAGAGAGGAAGATGGGTTTCATGCGCAATTGCTTCTGGGGGATTGCGTAGGCATTTTTTATCAGCGATGGTTGCGCTTGTTGGTGCTTGGTTTAATCAGTGATATTGATTATACCACATTCACCATTTTCGCTACCAAAGGTGAGGTTGTACCCTGTCTGATCCCAGTTGAGTGCTGAGATAGCACTTTTCCCATAACCTTTTAGAAGGACTTCTTTTCCATCATGAAAATGTGCACACAAAATCATTCCATCATTGAAGCCTATTGCTACAATTTCTTTGCGTGGGTGGCATGCAACGGTGCTAACAAGCGCATTTGCTCGTGTTCCTAGTTCTAGTGGTGTTTTTCCCATGGGGCCATCTTTTGTATGAAAGGGCCAGACAATGGCTGCTGATGCACCGGATGTTGCTAACCATTTTCCCTTCACGCTCCAAGACCAGCTTTTGACTTTGCTTGGGTAGCCACTCATGCGGAGATGCTGATTATCAGTGAGACGCCAGCCATGGAGGGCGTTTTCTTGCATGGTAGAAATGACATAGCGGTTGTCTGGCGAGAAGGTGACGCCACAATGAGCTCCTTTCCATACCAATGTGGTGGGAGATATTTGCGTTGATAACCAATGAAGAGTAACTCCATTGTAATGGGCAACGGCAAGTCGTAAACCTTTTGGGGCAAAAGCGAGGCCTTCTACACTGCGTTCATGTGTAAGCTCTTGTCGTTCTTTTCCAACATGCACAAATGCGAAACGTGAGGAGGAAAAAGCAAAAGCTTTTTGTGGACCAAAAGCAACGTTGTTTATCCATTTGCGTTCTTTTTGGCTTAGCACTTCTGTATGTCCCGCTGCGGTTGTTTGACAGACTTTTCCATCTTCTCCACCTGTGATGATCGCGGTATTGTCATGGGAAAAATGGCTTGAAATTATTCCTTTGTGAACTTCAAAGATTTGTGGGGTTGGATTAAACAAAACAATGAAACCTTCTACGGAAACAAAAGCTGGTTTATTGCCTATAAAACCGCAAGAAAGGCAGTAACTTTTGAGATCATAATGGGTAATATTTGGCATTATCACTCACTTATGCGCAATTTTCAAAACCAGTTTTTAATTTTTCAGCATCAAGAGAGCGTCCTATAAAAACAAGGCGACTTTCTCGTTTTTCATCTTCACGCCATGGGCGTTGATGTTGTCCCTCAAGAAGCATGTGTATACCTTGAATGACATAACGATCATCGTCTCTTTGAAAGGCGATAATGCCTTTGAGACGTAAGATATCAGGTCCCTGTTGCTGCGTAATCTGTTGGATCCAAGGGAAAAACTTTTCTGGTTGTAGAGCACCTGTTTTTAAACTTACAGAGGTTATTGTAATATCATGAATGGTGGATTTGTGGTGATGTGCATGATCATGATTACAATCGGGACCACAGACATGGTCTGCGTGCTGATGGTCAAGAAAATGGGGATCATTATCTAAAGTGCGTTGGAGATCAAAGAAACCTCGATTGAGGAGTTTATCAAGAGGGATGTTAGCGCGCTCTGTTGCGTAAATTATGGCTCTGGGATTAATTGCAAGAATGAGCGATTGCGCGTGTGCACGTTCTTCTTCGCTGACAAGATCAATTTTATTTAAGAGAACAATATCAGAGAAAGCAATTTGTTCTTCAACTTCACGACTTTTTTTCAGTTGAGAGGGCAAATGCTTTGCATCAACGACCGCGATGACACTGTCGAGAGCTGTTTTTTCATGGACCGTATCATCCATGAAAAAGGTCTGTGCTACGGGAACGGGATCTGCAAGCCCTGTCGTTTCTATAATGATCGCATCAAATCGATGAGAACGTTTCATCAAACTTTCCAGAATACGAATGAGATCACCACGCACGGTGCAGCAAACACAGCCATTATTCATTTCATAAATTTCTTCATCTGATTCAATGATCAGGTCATTATCAATACCAATTTCACCAAATTCATTGACAATGACGGCATAACGGTTGCCATGATTTTCACTGAGAATGCGGTTGAGAAGGGTGGTTTTTCCTGCACCAAGATAGCCTGTGAGAACCGTAACGGGAAGTTTTTTTGGGTGTGTCGTTTCCATGGAGAGACCTTTTATTGTTCTTTATTGCCATGTGTTTATGTTAAATCGATTGATATCATCAAGTAAATCACGAAGCTGAGACAGAACATGAGAAAATATTGCTTCACCGGCTTGTGGTGTTGCTTTGCTTGCGTTTCCTGCTGCACCTTGCGTATTTAGATCTCGCATTGTCCAGCCAAAGGCATGAGGACCATAAGCGCGTAAATACTGATAGTTGGCAATCATATCCGCTTGTTTATTATGAAAATTTGTTGCCTTTTCCATATGAACTTTTTCCGGTGCTAAATAGAGCATTAAAGAGGTTTCGATAAATCCTCCATGGATATCAAGATGCTGTTGAGACGGTGCCATTAAACCTTGTGGCAAACCAAAACGACTCCAACTTGTTGCTACCGCAAGCATTGAAAAACGCCTCCGTAATTCGGTGATAACAATGCTCATTAAGGGTGAGTTGCCTCCATGGGCATTGAGAAGAAGAAAACGCTTTATTCCTTTGCGATAGCAGTTTTCACCAATCTCTATCCATCGCTCAATAGCGTCGGAAAAGGTGAGCGTTTGTGTGCCTGTAACATCCATATGTTCTATAGAATAGCCAATCTTTTCAACCGGTAAAAGTGCGATATGAAATTGTTCTTTTGTTTGTAAAGTGAGGGCTTTTGCAAAAGCTTCAGCAATGATCCAGTCGGTTTCGAAGGGAAGGTGCTCTCCGTGATATTCGTGTGCGCCCAAAGGTAAAAGAGCGAGAAAAGGCGTGTCAGATACCATAAATTATTGCCCAAAAGAGAAGTTAACACAGAAAAAATGATCAAAAGTGCTGTCACTATTTAATCTATCTATAAGAGAAACGCAAATAGGCGTCTTTTTACATCACATATGGATGCTATAAAAATGAGAGCTTTGTCAAACAATAGTGAAGATTTTATTGAGCAAAGCCAACTCAATTTTTTTGTAATATGAGGCGAGCTTTCTAAAGATAGCTATCTTTGGTAAGACTTTCTGATGCATATTCTCATTTTTAATAAGTAAATATTCATACAGATTAAATACTTCACATCATGTAATGAAAAATAATTTTTTCATTGTTTATTGAAAGCACAATTTTTTCTGTAAGTTGCATATTCTTCTTTTTACTATGGAGCGAGGATAACAAAACTATTTCTATTGTTGCAATAGTACAGACTTTGGTTGCAATCAGGAGTTCTAAATTCTTAATTCAAGTATCTGTATAGTACAAAAGAATAGAAATGTTTTTTGATTGATTTTACTTTGGATCGTATCTTAACAGACTTTAGTGTTCATGAGAAAAAATGAATATAAAGGGAAAAATTCACGTAAGATGAACTTGAATCTCAGAGAGCTCGATGAGTTTATAAGATGATTCAAGAAGAAATACCGTTGGATACATGATAAACAGAACGCTATTGTGTTGCACATTGATACGCTTGTTTTAAAGAAACCTTTCTCAAGGTATCCAAGCCTATTTTGCGACACTGTTCGTGAATGGTATAATGGTAAAGCCTCATAATATAAAATATATTGTAATTCACTATACTATATTTATATTTTTAAAGTAAAAAGGGGCTCCACCATTCACTTTGCCAGTTTTCAATACTGTGTTAACAGCGCTTGATAGTTAAAATATCTCATAAGTGATATTTTCCTTTCTTCAAGTTTTTTTACACAGACACATCGTTTTCTTTTGTGCTTTGAAAGCGAAGAATTTTGATTAATTCAATATAAACAGCATTAAAATTAAGAGAATCCTACAATAGTTAGTTCTCTCATTAAACATGCAAAACAATAAATGATTATTATAGATTATTATCCTGCTATTAAAATGATCAGTTGATAAATTTATCATTTAATATCAGTTTTCTTTCAAGTATTTTATCAATTCTTTATTATTATTTACTTTGTACAAATTGCATACAGTTATGTGAATATTGCCAAAAACTTATTTAAAAGAGAATTATTTTTACTAATACAGAGTAAATAGAATTATTCAAAATATAAATAGGGCTGCGCTCTACAATATTGACGAAAAATATGGAATAACTTTTATGAAAATTAAGAAAGAAAAATTTTTCAGTATTTTGGGGGATCATCTCATTTTTCATGATTCTCTTTTTATGTAATTTTAGGTAGTTTGTTGGTGCTCTAGTGTTGCTTATAATATTTTTGTAAATCTGATAGATTTATTTATTTTATGCGTTTGTTTTGTTAGGTTTGAAAGTCAATATTTTGAGTTTTTTATGCTGTATGAGATAAAGGAGCTAAATTACCTTTTTGAAGATGCTATGCACTATTTTCTTTATATATCAGTAAAAGTTGAGAATCATTTTATTAATGTCTTTTCTATTTGAAAATAGAGATCTTAATTTCTTTTTACATTTTATAACTGTTTTATAGAAAAATAATATACTATTTTAAGGTTTGCTTATTAGGATAGATTTGTTTTAGATCGAGTTTTTTCGCTATCAATTTTATTTTAAAGTTTATTGATGAGCGATATAATAAAAATTCATTAAGTACTATTTCATTTTTATATTTATTGAAATAATAGAGAATAATTATCATTAGGTTGACAGTTTTTAATGTTATAGTTCTTTAAAATTTAATTACATTTTAAATTATTTATAAAAGTTCTATTATATAAATTTTCAAATCAATTTATTTTTTAATCTTTACTATAATAAGCAATTTGATAAATTTTTATTATCTTGAAGTAGATAAATAACAATGACAATATATTACTGTTAGGATCTTAGTTATTATAGTGTAAAAGGAATAAATTATTTTTATCATTTGTTGTTTTTGTGTCTTTACATGCAATACACAATGTGTTATATATAAAATATAATTACATATAATATTTTATTATGTGTAATTATATAAATGATTAAATATAAGTTTTGGTTTTTATATATGTGAATATTCTTTCATTTTTTCAGTGAAGAAAAGAGGAGCAAAGAAAGCTATGTTTAAAATATTTAAAAATCGTGTATGTTCATTTACTTTTACACTATTTATTCTCTTTTTTGTACAAACTATAGAGGGAAATGCAAGTTTTGTAAAAAATCAATTTCAAGAGAGAGTGGCAGTTACTATTTCTACACTAGAAAAAAATGTAGCTATTAAAGCTGTGGATAGAGCTGTTATTCAAGGCGTTGAGGAACAAGATGGCATTGCTTTGGGGAAAGTTGAAAAAACTGCTGCTTTTTCAGGTGCAGCCTTTTGGGGGGGAATAGGTATTTTATCACTTCTTGCTTCTTTATGTGTTGGGGATGTATTAGGTGCTGTTGTATCTCTTTGGGGAATATTCACTACACTTTAGCAGAAAGATCATCGACAAAGTCGATGATTTTTTTGTTCGCTTCATGATTTTGAAAAAATAAATATTTGAACTTATTTATACTGTATTGGATAAAAATCACTATTCTTAATACTAAATATAGCTTTTATTAACATTATTAAAGTTCAAGGTCCTACATTTATGGTTTTTTACAAAATAGTGTAACCTGATTTTTTACAGTTTATGTTTATTCCCTAGTAATAAGGCTAGTATACTCATTATCTTTATCA
This sequence comes from Bartonella sp. TT67HLJMS, assembly GCF_042193375.1. Lineage (NCBI taxonomy): Bacteria > Pseudomonadati > Pseudomonadota > Alphaproteobacteria > Hyphomicrobiales > Bartonellaceae > Bartonella > Bartonella sp. TT67HLJMS. The sequence goes on along the minus strand of NZ_JBHILP010000009.1, from coordinate 31,622 downwards.
GCTTTTTAATATTGTCTATCTTCTCTCATATGAAGATTATTCATCAAAGGAATATTTTATCCTTTTTAAATTTTTTTATTTTTTATAAGAGGATAAAATAAAAAGATCCCTGTATTCATAGCTCTTATGCAATAAGAAAAATGATAAATTATCATTTCAAAGTTGTTTATGTTAAATCCATCAAAAGTATTTTTTACGTATCACAAGTTGCGTTCGTGTATGGATAAAATTATTAAAAAAAAGAGTAAAAATTCTTCTCATGAATCATCTCTAAGGCTCAAGGGCTGTCGTAATATTGACAAATAAATGGTGATGCCGGTTTGTATCTTTATAGAGTAAAGATAGTGATACACAATGAATCTTATGTCATATCATGGGGTGGTTTATATTGTAGCATTTACGCGCCATATTGTGAGAGAGAAGTGGTAATATGCATCGTTGAAAATGCCTTTATTAAAACATAAACACTTGTATTTGCGATACAAGTGTATTCTGGGTTGTTTCGTTGTGTAAGGGAAAGATGCTGTTAAGTAAGGTAATTAAGGAGTGTTTATAGCTTAGCGGAAGAAGGGTTATGAAGTAAAAGGTCTTGTTTAGCACGAAGACGCGCAATCCATTGATCTTCACGAATAGCAGTATTATGTGTTGTAATGAGTTCGTTTTTTTTAATTGCAGCTGTTACTGTTGCTTTTTCTAAAAGACCACAAGGAATGGCGTGGTGAGCGCGTGCTTCTGCGATGTTCATTATCCAAGCACGATAAGTATAAAGACCGATAAAGTCTAGCTGATCACCTGGATGTAAATCTTTTTTAGCAACAGCACAGACTTCTACTACGGGATGGCTAAGAGGAACCATATCTTTTTTGCCATAAAGCATAACGCGTGCGCAGGTGAGGGGAACTTCCATTGCTGTTAAATGATAGGGGCGGTGAAAGGTGAAATAAGGCCCCTGACCAATTTTTAAATCTTCCATACGTTCACGTAAACGTGGGTGTGCTATTTCTGCAATGACAAAAACACCTGGGGAAACACCTTGGCCTGTTGAATAATCTACAATACCATATCGCTGTAAAATGCCTCCATCTTGTTTTGGAATAAGCACTTTGTTTAAATCTTGCAGCGCCGCTTGTGGTCCATGCATTCCTGGGCAATCGGGGAGAAGCCCAGTGGCATTGGCAATTGCTGCCATTTCAACCATCGTTTTGGAACCATCAATAAATTCAACCAACATGCGCACATTCATATTACGCCGGAATGCTTCTTCTTCGTAAGCATCAGGTGTAGCATCAAAGCGTAGAGGATTATTTTTTCCTTTACCCGCTGCAACAATCTTATGTCCAAGGGCTGAAACAAATTCTATAAGTTCCATACAAGAAGTTGGTTCATCTCCGGCACCAAGTGTATAAATGAGTCCTCGTTTTTCTGCTTCATGTTTGAGATAAGCGCCAATTGTAACATCTGCTTCAACATTCATCATGACAAGATGTTTGTTATTCTCAAGCGCTTTGATACCAATTTCTGCTCCTGCTTCGGGATAGCCTGTTGCATCAACGATAATATCAATTTGTTCATGACGTAAAACAAGGTCAATATCATCTGTTGCTGCAATCAAATTTTTTTCAATGCTTTGCGTGAGAGCATAAGTATTTTCAACTTCACAGACATGTCCATCTTCGCCATAGGCTATTGTAGCGGCATCAAAAATACGTGACGGCGTCCTAGTGGCTACTGCAGCAACTGTTATACCATCCATATGCGCGATACTTGATAATAAATCTGTGCCCATTTCACCACAACCAATCAGTCCAATACGGATGGGGGGATGCTTTTCTGCACGTTGTTTTAAATCATGCGCTAAACCTGTTAGGTTCACATTGCTTGCCATTCTTTTTTCCCATTTGAAAACTATTCTGCTAAAGAACTTTTCTCATTCATAAGGTGCATTTGTTTTTAAGACAATTAATCTTTTATTCTTGATGCTCTAATCAATGGATTTTATAAAAGCAAGAGGGGTGGTCGTTTTTATCAAATAAAATAGGAATAGCGTTATGCAGCAAAAAATAGCAATACAAGATGTTACCAGTTTTATTGGGAAAGAAGTGGGATTATCGGGGTGGCGTCTTGTTACACAGGATATGATTAATCAGTTTGCATGCGCTACAGATGATCATCAATGGATACACGTTGATGAGGAAAAGGCTAAAAAGACACCTTTTGGGGGCACAATTGCTCATGGGTTTTTAACATTATCGCTTTTGTCTACGCTCGCTTATGAGGCGCTTCCAGAGTTGGAGGGGAGCACAATGGGGATTAATTATGGTTTCGATAAAGTACGCTTCATGAGTCCTGTGAAAACAGGGGTACGGGTACGTGCGCGTTTTGTGTTAGATGATGCAGAAATTCGCCCTTCTGGTCGAGTGGTTTTCCATTATGGGGTTACGGTGGAAATTGAACAGTTAAAAAAACCAGCTCTTACGGCTCAATGGCTTATTGTGGCAGTGATGGGGGAAAAATCTTCCAATATCTAGATTAGTTTGAGTACTTTATTTTATAAAATTTTTGTACAATTCTATGAGAAGTTTCTTCAATGATAATATTGAGAATAATCTATAGGGTGATAGATATGCTGGAGCTATCATAGCGTTGATAGCTATAGCAGATTGCTATCTTTCCTAGATCGTTTTGAAGAGGAGTTTCTTGGTGAAGATAGTGCATTGCCTCACGCTTTTGTTTATAGCATTCTTTAATGGGGTCACAGCTCTCACATAAAACAGAATGTTTCAAATGGAATATACTTGCGTTGCCAATTCACGGACTTATTTTAAAGAAACATCTCTCAACGCTCGTCACACCCATTTCGCAATGGCGCCTGTGAAGAGTATAACGATAAAGCCATTGAGCATCCCCATGTCTTTATGCCTGTGAAGAAGAAAACCGGTACTATCATATTATATGCTAGCACCCAATGTTAAGACAGGTCTTGGTGCTTGAGATAATTCATAAGAGGCACGCCTCCCTTGCTTGTATAGTTTTTACTCACACGGCTCTTCCTGCTTGTAACATGCAAGCGAGAGATTTTGATTAATTCGATATGGAACAAATTGGGAATGAGAGGACTTTACGGGATTCAGAGTTCTCATCCAATATGAATAACGCCATATTATCATTATAAATTCAATATGTTATCTAAGGTTGGGAAAGGTTGTGACCAATGTCTTAATTTGACATGATAATTTATCATTTTTATGTTAAGAGAGAGTCTCACATACTGTGAGATCTCTTATTTCATTCTCTTTTATATTCAATCAGTTAAAACTATTTTCTTTCATGTTACAAACGGATGGGGAGAGATAAAAACTGTTTAAGAAAAAAGTTCCTAATCTCTTATGAGCGTTTTCGATAGGCAAGGGTTGTTGCACTTGGAAAGTGGCAAAGAGGATGATGATATTGGTATGTGAAATTCTAAGTCTTTTAATGTTTTGTTTTATCAAGTTTTTGTACGATTTTATCAGAAGTCCATTGGGTTATAATATTGAGCATGATCAAAAGAATGATGACAATGGTCATGATGAAGGTATTATAGCGTTGATAGCCATAGCGGATTGCCATATCTCCTAAACCGCCTCCACCAAGATATCCAGCAAGTGAGGTCGCTCCTATGAGAGAAATGATCATAACTGTAAAACCTGTAATCAGGCTAGGGAGAGCTTCAGGAATAAGAACATGTCTGATAATTTGAAGACGGCTTGCACCCATAGAGCGGATCGCTTCAATGAGACCGTTTTCAACGGTTTTAAAAGAGAGTTCCGCCATGCGTGCATAAAAAGGAATAGCTGAAATGGTCAGTATAAAAATTACAGCAGGCATTCCTATCCCTCTTCCTACAACGATACGCGTAACGGGAAGAAGATAAAATGCAAGAATAATAAAGGGAATGGCACGAATACTGTCAATGATCATGCTTAAAGGGCGATTGATGAGAGATGAGGAAAAAATCCCCCCGCGTGCTGTTGTGTGAAGAAGAAGACCAAGGGGAAGTCCTATAATAAATGCCATAAAAGAAGCACTAAGTGTCATCAATATTGTATCAATAACAGCTTGGGGAAGTTCATGAGACAAAACATTAAACATAGCCTAAGACCTCACAATATCGTCCTTTTTTCGTTAACCATTGAACAGCTTTTTCTAAAGCTTCTTTATCTTCTCCAGGAAGAGCCAAGAAGAGTCGCCCGATGGTTTCATCTTGAACTGTATCAATGCCACCATGCAAAATACGTGCTTTTAAACCACTCTCATTTTCTAGAAGATGAAGAAAAGGCTGCTGGGCAATTTCACCGGCAATATTGATTTCAATGACAGCTTCTCGCCCGATTGGTTTGAGATTTTTCGCAAATTTTTCAGGAAGTTGCGGGGTGACAAGCTTGAGCATGGCTATGGTTGTATCGTCTTGCGGTGATGTAAAGATGTCTTTCACACGTCCTTCTTCTACGATGTTCCCCTGATTAAGAACAACAACGCGATGCGCTATGGTGCGCACAACTTCCATTTCATGGGTGATGAGCACAATCGTGAGATTGAGGTGTTTATTAATATCAGCAAGGAGCTCTAGAATAGATTGTGTTGTTTCAGGGTCAAGAGCAGAGGTGGCTTCATCTGATAACAATATTTTAGGATTAGCAGCGAGCGCACGAGCAATGCCAACGCGTTGTTTTTGCCCCCCTGACAATTGTGCCGGATAGCAATATTCTTTTCCATATAACCCAACCAATTCAATCAGTTCAAGGGCACGTTTGTGGCGTTGTTTTTTACTTACACCACTTAATTTAAGCGGCAATGCAATGTTATCAAGAATATTTTGCGATGAGAGAAGGTTGAAATGTTGAAAAATCATCCCAATTCGTTGACGGTAAGGTGCCCACTCTATCTCTGATAGATTTGAAATATCAACACCTTCAAAAAAAATGGACCCGGCATCAATCTTCTCTAACCCATTTAAACAGCGGATAAGTGTTGATTTTCCTGCTCCACTGCGCCCAATAATCCCAAGGATTTCACCAGCATGGATATTTAAAGAGAGATTATTAATTACCGGAACACCAGCCGTTTTGTTAAAACAACGGCTGATGTTTTTTAAGGAGATAAGAGTAGGTTTTTCCATTCACAATTACTCGGATATTTGGCACAATTACCAAGAAGTTTGGGCGGTTTTGCCAAAAATCTCTTTTATTTTTGCACGGATGAGATCGTTGTTGTAAGCGGCAACTAATTTTTTAACCCATGGCTCATCTTTTTCGCTCGTGCGTACAACGATGATATTATCATAAGGATTGTTTTTTGCACTCTCCCATGCGACGACATCTTTTTCGAAGTTTAATCCGGAAACAATAGCCCAGTTCGTGTTTATAATTGCAAGATCAAAATCGTCAATAGCTCGCCCTAACATACCAGCATCGAGCTCACGAATTTGCAGGTTTTTAGGATTTTCGATAATATCAAGTGGAGATGCAAGAATATTATGAGGATCTTTTAACTTAATGAGACCTAAAGAATTGAGAAGAAGTAAGGCTCTTCCACCATTAGATGGGTCGTTTGGAATACCAACATGTGCACCATCACGTAGATCTTTTAAGTCTTTTATTTTGTGCGAATAAACACCGATTGGAGCAATAAATGTATAGCCGACAATTGAAAGTTTATAGCCACGTTGTTTCATTTGTTCATTAAGATAAGGAGCGTGCTGAAAAGCATTCGCATCGATCTCTCCTGCGTTAACAGCGTCATTAGGCAAAGCGTAATCAGAAAAATAAACGAGTTCAATATCTAAACCAGCTTTTTTAGCCTGTTCAGCAGCAGTTTTCCAAATAATCGCATCCCGTCCTTCCATAATACCAAGTTTGATTTTTGATTTGTCTGTAGCCATGACAAAAACCGTAGATAAAAAAAGTGCAAAGAGAGAGAGGAATAATCCTATAATCCGACTACGAGAAAAAATTTTTAATGTCATGTACTTTTAACTTTCTTTTCCAAGAGCTTTTTTGAGGGAAGTTTCAATATACTCTGTATTTTTATACTCTGTATTTTTTAGGAAGATTTAAAGTTATACAAGCTTTAGAGAATATTCAATCACTTTTATTTTTAAAAGAGTATTATTTTTCCTCCTATTTTTAGTATTTTGGGGGCTTATCATCATTCATTCTCTGAAATTCAGGCAATCAATTCTTTTATTGCAATCATTTGTTGAGGGAACCAATAACACTTTAAAAACTTCTTTAAGGGACGATTGGTTGAAGGACCAGATAATCAAATGATGCTTTAGCTGTAAATTTATGAGGAGCATACTGCGCAATCAAGATCAAAAGGCCGTGTTCGTGTAGAGGGGGAATAAGGGGAATAAAGAGAGATTTTGTTGCAATGTTGAGGGGGCTTTTGGGCGGGAAATAAAGGTTGCTGATCATTGGATTTAACCGCGGCAAATTTTTGCAAAGGCGAAATTTTGCCCTTCACATGTTTTGAGAGAGGAAGAAAAATAATGTTAAGAAAGAAATTTTTATCAACAACAATGATTTTATGGGCTTTGGGAGCGTCGGGGGTGGCTGTGACTGCTTCTCACGCGGAAGCTGGAACCATTGCAGGAACAGTTGCTCGTGTTGCATCAGGTCAGGTATCTTTACGCACAGGTCCTGCGACAGCTTATAAAGTAATCACAATGGTTCCAATGGGAGCAAAAGTGCAAATTTATGGCTGTCTGTCCAATAAAACTTGGTGTTCTCTTGGTTATCACGGAAAGGTTGGTTGGGCATCTGCACGTTATGTCAATGTCAACAATGTTCCTACCGTTGCTTTTACAAAGATGCCAGTAAAGCCAAATGCTATGAGAAAATCGCCAAAAGTAAAAAAAGAAAAAGTAAAACAGGTTGTTTCTGGTTTTAAAGCTCTTCCGGCGATTCAAAAAACACGGAAAAACATACAAAAACTCTACAGAACAGATATGATTATCGATTCTACAGGTGTCAAAAAAAGAGATGAACGGACAATTTTAAATCCTTCGCCCAAAGCACAAAGAGTTTCTGTAAAGCGCGTAAATGCTTATAATCCCTTCTTTCCTGATAATGTCAATTATAAAAACTTTGAACGTAATGAAACACGTTACCGTGTTGTGACTTATCCTGCTCGATAAGGGTAAGTTAATTTCACAACCGGAATGATAAAAAGGATCAGCAGCATGAAGCAAAAAACGCTTATGCTGCTGATCCTATTGTACCGTAAAATGGCATTAGGGCGGCGATGATTAATTAAGGTGGCGAGGTATTCATGGATATTCAGAGTAAAATTTTTCAATACCCCGAATTACAGTCCTTTAGACTGGCGGTATGAATCCCCAGCAGGGGAAGATCCTGCTGAAGAGAAGCCGGACTTTTGACAGACCGGCTAGGGCTCTTCATCCTTTCGGACAGGGCGTTAATTTACGGACTTAGGCTTTATCAAATTACGAGAAATGAGCAATTCAGCAATTTGAACTGCGTTCAATGCTGCTCCTTTTCTTAAATTATCGGCGACAACCCAGAAAGCTAAACCATTTTCAACGGTGATATCTTCACGAACACGGCTAATAAAGGTGTCATCTTCTCCGGTACATTCATAAGGTGTGGTATAGCCACCATCTTCGTGTTTATCGATAAGCTGACAACCGGGAGCATCGCGAAGAAGCGCTTGTGCTTCAGATACGCTTAGTGGTTTTTCAAATTCAACATGGACAGCTTCGGCATGACCGATAAAGACAGGGACACGAACAGCAGTGGCTGTTAATTTAATCTTCGGATCGAGAATTTTCTTTGTCTCAGCAGTCATTTTCCATTCTTCTTTTGTATAACCATCTTCCATGAAAACATCGATATGAGGAATGACATTAAAGGCAATGCGTTTAGTGAATTTTTTTGATGTAATTGGGTCAGCAACAAAAACAGCACGTGATTGTTCGAAAAGTTCGTCCATTCCTTCTTTACCAGCTCCAGAAACCGACTGATATGTAGAGACAACAACACGTTTAATGATTGCAGCATCATGGAGAGGTTTTAAAGCTAAGACCAGTTGAATTGTTGAACAATTAGGATTTGCTATAATATTACGCTTAGAAAAGGCATTTATAGCTTCGGCATTGACTTCAGGGACGATCAACGGAACATTGGAATCATAGCGCCACGTGGAGGAATTATCGATGACGACACAGCCAGCGGCAGCGATTTTAGGAGCATATTCTTTGGAAATGCTTCCTCCCGCGGACATCAGACAAAAATCTGTGTCAGAAAAATCGTAAGTATCCAGTGCTTTTACTTTTAAAGTTTTATCTCCATAAGAAACTTCTTGTCCTAATGAGCGTCGTGATGCTAGAGGGACAATTTCATGCGCAGGAAAACCACGTTCCTCTAAAATTGTAAGCATTTCACGACCAACATTTCCGGTTGCGCCGACAATTGCAACTTTAAAACTCATTTTCTATATACTCCTCATGTCTCTCCACGTTTATTCCCCGTGCTATACTCAGGAGAGAGTGAGTTGGTCAAGGAACATCATTAAATTATATTTTTGATTTTCAACAACTCAATTTTGTACACATCAATCATCATCAGCACAATAAGTTGTTTTATTTCAAATGATACGTCTTTTTAATCTTTCAGAATTGAAAAATTGAATATTGTACGCTAAACTGTTATCTCTTTTAGAGAGCACTTTAATTAAGTGAATTCCGTATCTTCTGTCAATTGTTTACCTTCACTATTTTGAATTTTTTAAGGATGCTATTACGTATCGCGTTGGGGGAATTTAAGTGTTGAAGTATTTGATCTTCTCCCTATGCCCTTAAAAGCGAAGCTTCCTATTCAGTCTGTAAACAGCCAGATTCTGGCGGTACTTTTAGCGGCTTCCCATTTTTCACTTGAAACTTAAGGCTCAACAAGCAAGCCTAAAAATATTTAAAAAAACATTTGGCACCTAAAAAACATTTGAATGTTTCAAAGAGGTATGCATGCTTCATATTCTCATACCTTAAATGATAGAATTTATGGCACAACAAGATAAACTTAAGTATCCATTATATAAATAAATTCTTATGAAAGCTATACATATAGTTTTTTCGTGTCTGTTTTTTACTTTAATCCTGTTATGCTATAAAATATCGTCATTTGAAGTATGGTGGTATAAGATCTTTAAGCTTTCTTGATATATTTAAGTGTGTGGGAATATTCTTAGGCTTGTTTGGCGAGCCTTTTGTTTCAAGTGGATTATATGAGTGGAAAGCCGTTGAACACCTCCATGTTTAATGTTTAAAAAAAGAGTAAGTTAGCATCATCATACATTTTTCCAGCACTCAATGTGGCTACAGTTCTTGGTATGTGAGACGATTCAATTAAGAGGTATGCCTTTTTTGTACATTTTTACTCACACGCTAACTCTGCTTGTAGTGTGCAAATAAGTGATTTTGATTGATTCAATATAGAACAAGTTTGAAATGAAAGAATTTTACGATATTCGAGACACTCATTCAATATACATAACGTTAGATATATCATTATGAATCAAAGCGCTATAGCTAAGTTAAACTCGTTAGAATTCGGACTATTTACAGACCAGATTAGATTTAAGAAATTTCGTTCTCATGAGGTGTGGGGAGACAGTCAAAATTCTTTTCAATGTTATTAAGGATGTTGATTGTTCTTTCAGTGAACTTATGAAAATAAGGGGTCATTTTTTTCACCAGAAATCAACTGCAAAATAGCCCTTTGTTTTTTGCGGGTCAGCATTCTAAAACTTTGCAAAAGTAAATATTCTGCTTTGCTTTCTACTCTGTCATCACAATGATAGAAGGGATCTTCTTTTTTTGTGTTATCAGCATAAAAGAAGGAAACGGGAACATCTAATATATGAGCAATTTCTTGTAAACGTCTTGCACTTACGCGATTTAAACCTTTCTCATACTTTTGAATTTGTTGAAATGTTACGCCCAAATGACTCCCTAATTGTTTTTGAGAAAAACCCATGAGGTTTCTTCTAAAGCGAATTTTTTTGCCTAAAGAAATGTCATAAAAATGTAAATTTTTGGCTCGCACTTTGCTCCCCCTCCGGTTGCGAGCGCCCTCGCATTAGTATTCCGGGGTCTGGAAGTGCTGACTCAAAACAGCCTCTTGCTTTTAGTGCTGAGAGCACTTGGACATAACAAGAGCCCCCGGAAATTCCGGGATATCCGCAAAAAGCGGTTTTATTTCTAGTTTGAGTTTTTCGGGCTTCCAGACCCTATTTGATCGTCGCGTATACGACCAAAAACACAAGTCTCATTCATAGGGTAATTTCTTTAAATCGTCAACCAGAGTGACAGCAGTTGTTTTGGTTGTTTTTTGCAAAGTTTACATGCAACTGTTGCAATGCATCCCTTTATTTTGATGAAATGTAGGACAATTTCTTGGTGATCATTATGGGGTATGTTTAAAATTGTAACTATATGACTTTATCCATTTATTTTGTATAAAAACGGAAGCGTCTTTTCGCATTTAGAAGCAAAAGACTTTTTAGAGTAAGTATAACATTGGAAGTTGGTAAAGAGGGGAGTTGGTAAAGAGAATGCTGGTGCTGGCGTGTGGTGGATTAGCACCAATATTAAAAAGATTGCACAAGCAAAAGAGAGCTTTTCATAGAGCAGTGATTGATAACAGCTTTCTCCAGAAAAAATGAACGAAATTTTCTTATTTTTTATAGGTTATTTTTTCATCGTTTTGCAAAGGGCGCGCTTCTGAGGCAAGCATAATGGGGACGCCATCACGAATAGGATAGGCAAGTTTGGCTTTGAGAGAAATGAGCTCTTGTGTTTCTCGGTTGTAAGAGAGTGTGCTTCTCGTTATTGGACAAACGAGTAATTCGAGCATTTTGGGATCTGTGGTCATTTTTTTCATGTTTTGACGTTTATTAGTTTAAACGGTAATCTGTACCTGTTTGTTTCATGAGTGAGCGTTCTGTTAATGCAAGAAGAGTTTGGGCACGGCTTTCGATATCTGGAGCTTCAAGGAGAGCTTGCTTTTCTGCTGGTGTAAAGGGGATAAGAGCTGAAAAAGCATTAACCAATATAGGTGTAGGGGCTTCTATGATACTGCTCCAATTATATTCCATTTCATGTATGGTTAGATATTTTTCTACAACGTCGAGTAAGCTCTCTCGGTTAATGCTTTCTTCAACATCAAATTCTTGCAAGTCTTTTATGTTTGATTGGATGAGAGCTGTTCGATAGGATTTTGTGTTTGTCAATTCTTGTTCTAAGGTGAAGCGGCAAATACCTTGTAAGATAATGAATAGTTGTCCATTTCCTGTTTCACTGTAGTTTGTAATGCGCCCTATACAGCCTGTTTTATAAAGTTGTGTAGAGAAGCGGTCTGTATCCGATGAAAGTGGTTGAATAATGCCCAATAGACGATCGGTTACCATTACGTTTTCAATCATTTCAAGTGATTCTGGTTCAAAAATGTTGAGTGATAAAAAACCGCCGGGTAGTAAGAGTGCACCTTCTAAAGGAAAAAGGGCAATTTGCTTTGGAAGATCATTTTCGCAATTGTAAGAGATATTACCAGCTTTCATGAGTATTTTGTCACCTTTGTTCGGTAGTTTAGTCTGTAAATAGTCGCAATTTATGACACTATTGAGAAAGAAAAAAACCCACTTCTTGTGCATTAAAATCATACTTATAAAATACTTGAAGTCCTTATTCTAAAAAAAGAATATGAAACCCTATATTTAAGGTTGAACTGCGCGAGAAAGAATATTGCTTTGCGATCTTGTTAGTGTGTGACGTTTTGCATGATTTTCAAGAGGTATTTTTGTTTATAGCTTTTGATTTTTGTCTTAAATTTCCTAAAATGTGTTCCTTGCAATTTTTGTAAGGTTCAAAAAGATACTATTATAAATCTTTTGAAGCAGCTTATGCAAGTTTTAAAATGAGAACATTTTCATCACTTTACTAATGACAGTGTGATAAAGATGGGTTATAGATTAGAACATGCTGGAAAGAGCGTTATTGTTTCTTTCATTCTTTTGCGGGAGAGTGCAGATTGCGAGTTTTCGCATTGCCGCCGAAGGGGAAATAGCCCATAATCTCTCAGGCTTTAAGGACCGTAAAAGGAAGAAGGCAGATCTGGAAAGTCGGGAGAGCCCGCGCCGAAGGTGTAAGCGAAAAATTTTTTCGCGAGTCTCTCAGGTTGATGACAGAGGGGTGCAGAGACGTCCATATTCTGTGGGCGTTAGCGCAGCTTTGGAGTTATTATGGGCACAGCACAAGAAACATCTTCTTTAAAAACACTTCCTTTATATGATATGCATGAAAAAGCAGGAGCAAAATTTGGCGCTTTTGCGGGGTGGAACATGCCTTTAACGTATCCTCTTGGCGTTTTGAAAGAGCATCTTCATACGCGTGCACATGCGGGATTGTTTGATATTTCTCATATGAAATTGATTGCTGTTGAAGGGGCACAAGCCGTGGAATTTTTGTCCTATGCTTTTCCCATTGATGCAGCAGCTTTAAAGATTGGGCACTCACGGTATAATTACTTGCTTAATGAGCAGGCTGGTATTCTTGATGATCTTATCATTACCCGTTTGGAAGAGAGCCGTTTTATGTTGGTCGCCAATGCTGGGAATGCACAGGCTGATTTTGTAGAATTGGAAAAGCGTGCGGTTGATTTTGAATGTCAAGTGATTGCTCTTGAAAGGGTATTGCTTGCTCTTCAAGGTCCTGAAGCGGCTGCTGTTCTTGCTGATGCTGATTTACCAGGGAATGAATTGTTCTTTATGCAAGGATTCGAACCACAACAAGATTGGTTTATAACGCGTTCTGGATATACGGGAGAGGATGGTTTTGAAATTGCTTTGCCTATAGGGCATGCGCATATGTTGGCTGAAAAATTGCTGAGTGATTCTCGTGTTGAGTGGATTGGACTTGCAGCACGCGATAGCTTGCGGTTAGAAGCAGGGTTGTGTTTGCATGGAAATGACATTACCCCTGATACGACACCTATTGATGCGGCTCTAACATGGGCTGTTCCTAAAAGTGTTCGAGAAAAAGCACAATTTTATGGCGCGAAGGCTTTTCTTGAAGCGCTGCAAAAAGGACCTGCTCGTTGTCGTGTTGGATTAAAACCCCAAACGCGCCAACCTATTCGTGCTGGTGCGGTGCTTCTTGATGATCAAGGTAATGAGATTGGAGTTGTAACATCAGGTGGTTTTGGTCCTTCTTTTGATGGTCCTGTCGCGATGGGTTATGTTCCTGTTGATTGTAAAGTTGAAGGGACACAAGTCTTTACAGAACTGCGAGGCAAAAAGATTGTATTATCAGTTCATTCACTTCCCTTTGTTGAACAACGTTATTTTAAAGGATGATTTTTTATGTCTAAAACTTATTTTACACAAGACCATGAATGGCTTAGCGTTGAAGGAAAAGTGGTGACTGTTGGGGTTACGCATTATGCGCAAGAGCAATTAGGAGATTTGGTTTTTGTTGATTTACCACAAAGTGGGACAAAACTTTCCAAAGGAGAGGCAGCTGCTGTTGTGGAATCGGTGAAAGCCGCTTCAGATGTTTATGCTCCTCTTGATGGTGAAGTGGTCGAAATAAATGAAGCATTGGCTGATCATCCTGAATTGGTAAATCAGAAAGCCGAAACAGAAGGCTGGTTATGGAAAATGACATTGCAGGATGAGACACAACTGGAAGGGCTGTTGGATAAAGATGCTTATAAGGCTTTGATTGGATGAGTATCATGATCGAGCGTTCTTTTTCTTCTCGACATATTGGGCTGCGTCCTGATGAAACACAAAAAATGCTTGATGTTTTAGAGCTTGATTGTGTTGATACACTCATTTCTCAAGCTGTTCCACATTCTATCCATTTGGGACGTTCACTTAATTTACCAAAGGCTGCTAGTGAAGGACAAGCCTTGGAAGAACTCTCCAAGATGATGGAGCGTAATTGTGTGCACAAAAGTTTTATTGGGCAAGGATATCATGGAACTCATGTCCCCCCAGTTATTTTACGAAATCTGTTTGAAAATCCTGCTTGGTATACTGCTTATACGCCTTATCAAGCAGAAATTAGTCAGGGTCGTTTAGAACTTTTGTTTTATTTTCAGACATTGGTGAGTGAACTCACAGGTTTGCCTGTTGCTGCTGCCTCCCTTCTTGATGAAGCAACCGCTTTAGCTGAAGCCAATGCCCTCGCTTTTCGCTTTTCTCGTGAGAAAAAAACAAAAATTTCTCTTCAGAGTCTTTTACATCCTCAGACTTTAAGTGTTGCGCAAACGCGTGCTGAAACACAAGGTATTTGTATCAGTCAAGAGAGGAAAATTTGTTCTAATACAGCGGCAATTGTTTTATCTTGGCCAGATACAAAAGGTGCTTTTCATGATTACAGTGAGATCATAAAAGAGGCAAAGGAAAAGGGAGCTTTAGTTATCGTTGTGGCTGATCCTTTAGCACTTACTCTTATGGAGCCACCTGCTCAATGGGGGGCAGATATCGTTGTTGGCTCTATGCAGCGTTATGGCGTTCCAATGGGCTTTGGTGGTCCACATGCTGGTTACCTTGCGGTGAGTGATGCGTTAACGCGTCTTATTCCAGGGCGTATTGTTGGTCAGTCCGTGGATACGAGAGGGCGTGTTGGTTTTCGTTTAGCTTTGCAAACACGTGAACAACATATTCGGCGCGATAAAGCGACGTCAAATATTTGTACAGCTCAGGCTTTGTTGGCTAATATGGCAACCGCTTATGCTGTTTGGCATGGGCCGAAAGGTTTACAAGAAATTGCGCAGCGAATTCATCATTTAACATGTCGTTTTGTTGCTGGTTTAGAGGCTGCAGGTGTTTTTTGTGAAGGAGAATCTTTTTTTGATTGTGTAAGCATTGTTGTGAAGGGAAAAGCGAAAGAGATTGCACATCAAGCCAAAATGAGTGGACGCCTTATTCGTGTTCTCGATGATGACACCATTGCAATCAATTTTGATGAGTTATCGACAGAAGAAGATGCTTGTGCTTTAGCACAGCTTTTTGGGGCACAATTAGGTGATCAGGTTTCTCCACAGCTCTTTGGCAAAAAACGG
Source organism: Bartonella sp. TT67HLJMS (assembly GCF_042193375.1). Classification (NCBI taxonomy): domain Bacteria; kingdom Pseudomonadati; phylum Pseudomonadota; class Alphaproteobacteria; order Hyphomicrobiales; family Bartonellaceae; genus Bartonella; species Bartonella sp. TT67HLJMS. The sequence continues at coordinate 16,497 of NZ_JBHILP010000009.1, read as the reverse complement.
GATGCTGCTTTTCTTTCCCAACCTTTTTTTCATGCGGTGCATTCAGAGACAGATATGATGCGCTTTTTGCGTCGTTTGGCGGATAAGGATTTGGCACTGGATCGTGCTATGATTCCTCTTGGCTCTTGTACAATGAAGCTTAATGCGGCGGCTGAACTGATGCCTGTAAGTTGGGCTAGTATGGCCAATATACACCCCTTTGTTTCACAAGAGGATGCAGCGGGTTATTTGGAGATGATCGATCAGTTAAATGCGTGGTTGTGCGAAATTACAGGATTTGCACAAGTTTCTTTTCAGCCAAATTCTGGTGCTCAAGGTGAATATGCGGGGCTTTTGGCTATCCGACGATATTACCAATCACGGGGAGAACATCAACGTACAGTTTGTCTTATTCCTGCATCTGCGCATGGTACCAATCCAGCTTCGGCACATATGGCAGGTATGGAAGTCGTTGTGGTAAAATGTTTAAGCGATGGTGATGTTGATGTAGATGATCTCAAAATGAAAGCGCAATTGCATAAGGATAAATTGGCTGCTCTCATGATTACTTATCCTTCAACACATGGTGTTTATGAGGAAAGCATTAAGGAGATTTGTTCTATTATTCATGAAAATGGTGGACAAGTTTATTTCGATGGCGCTAATCTCAATGCGCTTGTGGGGCTTGCTCGTCCTGCAGATATTGGCGCTGATGTTTGTCATATGAATCTTCATAAAACATTTGCCATTCCCCACGGAGGTGGTGGTCCTGGTATGGGACCAATTGGAGTTGCAGCGCATCTCAAACCATTCTTACCAGGGCATGAACAGGATGGGACAACACATGCAGTTTCGGCAGCTCCTTATGGAAGTGCGTCTATTCTTGCGATTACATGGATGTATATTCGAATGATGGGGGCTGATGGTTTAAAATATGCAACACAAATAGCCATTTTAAATGCCAATTATATTGCTGCACGTCTTTCACCCGCTTATTCCATTCTTTATCGGGGCAAGCATGGACGTGTTGCTCATGAATGTATTGTGGATACACGTGTGTTGAAAGAGCAGTATGGGGTGAGTGTTGATGATATTGCAAAACGTCTCATTGATTATGGATTCCACGCGCCCACGATGTCATTCCCTGTTCCGGGAACTTTGATGATTGAGCCAACGGAATCAGAACCAAAAGCAGAAATTGATCGTTTCTGTGATGCTTTACTCTCTATTGCTGAAGAAGCAAAGAAAGTTGGTCGTGGGGTTTGGCCAAAAGACAATAATCCATTGGTGAATGCTCCTCATACAGTGGCAGATACTTTAGATGATGCTTGGGAACGACCCTATTCGCGACAAGAAGCTGCTTTTCCCAACAGTTCTCTTGATCCAGCGAATAAATATTGGCCTCCTGTATCGCGTATTGATAATGTTGCGGGAGACAGAATGCTCATTTGTTCGTGTCCGCCATTGGGAAATACCTATTAAATAACAAATATGTATTTACTTTGTTTATTTACATAAACAAAAAAGCCCACACATTTTGTGTGGGTTTTTTACTTATTGATCATGTTGTTATGGAGTTATTTGTCTATTTTCTAGAATTTTGCATAGTTTTTTATAACATGAGAAAAATCGGAAAAGTCGACAAAAAAACTGTGTTTTGTGGGTAATAGGCATGCTCTCCTTTGCCTTCTACCGTATGACATGGTTTTAGTGACTAGGCGCATCGGTCTAGCCAGCTAATTCACGTAAACGAGAGTGAAACCTACAGGGGATAGGGTCCAGTCTGTTGCATGTGTTGTGACATACGACTCTCACTAAGGTGACTACGACCGGTTGCAGAAAGAATAAAATCAAATTTAGTGCTTTTGATGATAAAGCCCTGCGAAACTCTGTTGTTGCATCTTCTTAAGTCAAGAATTGTCTAAATATTTCTCTTTAATCTGCTTTTTATAAATATGACGCAAAAATATGCAAGAACACCTGTCAGAATGAGTAAATGCAAAACCAAATGTATTATGGTTGTTTTTTTTAAGGGTGTCTTATAAAAAGCCGGCACATCTTTCCAATCCATTGTAAGTCAGTTTGTGACTTTACGGTGTTGTTTTCCTAAGAGCCCGTGTGTTTTAGCTGTTGCCTGTAAATCCACATCCAAACTTAACGCAGCGACATATTTTAAGTCAGAGATTGAGACAAAAAAGAGCTTTATGAGTAGTTCAAGCTTTTGTATGCAGATGATGGTGAGGGGATTGCGTATTTCTGTTGATGTAATTTTTGAAACTGAAAGACAATCTAATTTCAGAGAAATATAAAGCCGTAAAGGTGAAACTCAATCCTCAGTTTGTCATCTCCCTTTCAGCTTTACGGCTTTCAGAAGCATCTAAAGCAATGTTTTTTTATAATGGGGATTACATATTGTCCCATGCTTTTATTTATTGTGTTCTTTAATGGGGACCCCCTCATGTAAAACAGAACACTCCAAAAAGAATATACTTTGGTTGTTAATTCACGTGTTTGTTTTAAAGAGACATTTCGCTCCCAATCCCATTTCGCGACGTCGCTCGTGAATGGTGCAATGATAAATCTATTGAGAGCCCCCCAATCTTTACGCTCTATGAAGGAAGAAGTTGGCACTATCATACACTTTTTCAGCCGCTTAATGTTATAGCCATTGGCACTTGAGATGGTTCATAAGAGGTATTCTTTTCTTAAATCATTTTTATCTACACATAGTCCAGTTTGTGGTATGCAAGCGAATGATTTTGATTGCTTTAATATGAACAAAGCTGAAAATAAGAGAAACTTACAAGACTGGATGTTTTGTTTGATATCTAGAGAATTAATATTTTGGTTTAATTGGGCAATTAATTTTAAAAACTTTGCAGTAGATTCTTTTTTGTCAATTTATAGGGAAAAGGCTAAGCTTTTATATTTTGGGTGAAAGCTACTTCCATAAAACAGTTCATCAATTTGTCTATTTTGAGATTTCTGTGAATGTGCGGTGTCTATGATCATTCTATATGATTGATTGTTGTAAAATCTTTCGTAAAAACCCCTCAATTTTCTAACATGATGATTTTTATCAATTTATTTCTTTAAAGAGTTTTTATGTGTAAATGTATTTATAGCGGGAGCCAAGAGATGTTAGAATTTCATTGGGAAGGGTATCGGCATCTATAGATACTTTTTCAAGTGTTTGATGGGGGCCAATGAGTTCTACCCAGTCACCTGTTTGAGGTTTTTGATCAAGATCGGTCGTATCTACAATAATGGAATCCATAGAAACCCGCCCAACCATGGGAAGTTTGTACCCGTTGAAATAAACTGTTCCTTTATTCGAAAGAGCACGGAGCCAGCCGTCTGCGTAGCCTATAGAAATGGTTGCAAGAGTGCTTGATCTGTTGGTTATAAAGCTTTCTCCATAACCAACAGGTGTACCTATATCAACAACGCGGTTTTGAATGACTTGGGCTTCAAGTTTTAAAACAGGTTTCAGAGGTGATGGGTGTTTCCCCCGCGGATCAACTCCGTAAAGTGCAATGCCTGGACGAACAAGATCAAAATAAAAATCTGATCCTAGAAAGATACCTCCAGAATTGGCAAAGGAAACTTTGCAAGCAGGTAATTGCGCAAGGACAGTTTTGAAAGTAGCCAATTGGGCATAATTGGATGGGTGGGTATCATCTTCTCCGTTAGAAAGATGACTGAGAATATATTTTATTTCTGCTTTTTCGAAAATTGTAGGGTGTTTGATGAGTTTTTGTAATTCTTTTTTATCCAGTCCTAATCGGTTCATATGGGTATCGATTTGAACAATTGCTGGAAATTTTTTATCTTTTTTTTGACAAATTTTTTGCCAATTTTCAATGGCATTCCAAGAGTTTAGAACAGGAACAATACCAGATTGTGCGACAAACTCTTCTGCTAAGTGTGGAAGTCCATTTAGAAGGGCAATCGTGACATTTGATGGTAAAATGCTTTTTAATTGGAGTGCTTCTATGATTTGGGCGACAAAGAAAGTGCGACAACCAGCTTGATAAAGGGCAGGAGCAATTTTGTGAGCTCCTAATCCATAGGCGTTTGCCTTTACAACTGCTGAACATTGTGTTGGAGCTACACGTTTGGCTAAAGTGATATAATTGGCAACAATGGCACTGACATCGATGGTTGCTACAGCTACATAGAGTGATGTATTGATTTCATCATTAATGGATTTTTTCATTTTAAGAGCTTATCTGTGTTCGTGAAATACGGAGTTTTTTGGTTATTTCATTGAGGTTCTTTACGATATAGGGAAAGACACTATTTTCTATGGTCAAAATCATAAGGAGCTTATACTGAATTATGTACCATTAAAGTCGTTTTTTTATGTAAAATGGTACTCTGGATATAAGAGATATTTTAGTTTTCTTTGTGTTGTTAGCAACACGGTATCTTCTAATAATTTGTAAAACATAGACTTTTGTTTTTTTACTTATTTTCCTTAGTTGAGGCATATAAAAAAATAAAACATAGTTTATTGTATTGTATCATTTTGAAGAGTGCAAGATTAGGCTGTTGTTGCTGGTGCGATTGTTTTGATTAAACATTGCATGGGCTGCTTATTCAGAGAAGGTAAAATGATTAAATTAATTACTCTAAATCAATGCATTACAAGTTTTCTATCATGGGGGAAAGATCACTTATCTGTGCAATTTTGGATGTCGTCTCATGCACTTAAAGTTATTTTTGTTAAATGGAAAACAGTGTGTAAACACTTTCTGATACATTAAAAACTGTTGATTTAGAAAGCCCGTTGATTTGGATGTTGTTGGTTTTCAAGATGGATTGGGTATCCAATACTTACTTTCTATTGTTTGATTGGTTTTTAGTGAAATCAATTTTGTTGCTTATAGAGCGCTTTAGACTCATTTATTTATGGATATTTATGGAAAGCGCAGTGTAAAAAGGTCAGTAACGAAAACAATAGATGTAATGCCGGAAATCTTGTTGGAGATTCGTGTGGTTATCGTTCAATCAACAAAAATTTTATCTCTCTTATTTGAAGGTTTTAGGTCATAAGTTTTGTTAAGCGAGAGAGTGTTATAGCGTTACAATGGAAATATGCATTATGTGTTAAAGGGGAAAAGAGTACCGTGATTGTTTAATACTCAATGTTTTTGTTTTTCTTTGAATGTGATTTGTATTCGTATTTTCCTCATTCGTTTAATAAAGTGTTAATCTTGAGATTTTTGTTTTAAGAAAATTGTTGGCAGATGGTTATGCAAGTACTATATCACGTCAAGGATTCGAAATTTAACGTTCAATAAAGATATGGGGAAGAGTATGAATACGTCTGCTACCAATGTTCCGTCAAACATCAGCAGCGTTGCAGATTTTCCGATTCCTGAGAATGTGTTCGCCCTTACTGTCCAAGAGGTTTGTCACTATACAGATCGGTTATTTAAATTCCGTTTGAATCGTCCGGATAGTTTTCGTTTTCGTTCGGGTGAGTTTGTTATGATCGGTTTGCCAAATGCAGAAAAGCCGATTTATCGCGCTTATTCGATTGCAAGTCCTTTTTGGGATGAACAGCTTGAGTTTTTTTCGATAAAAGTTCCAGGGGGACCTTTAACCGAGCATCTCCAAAAAATTAAAATTGGTGATACAGTTCTCATGCGTAAAAAATCTACAGGAACACTGGTTCTTGATGCTCTTATTCCTGGAAAACGTCTTTATCTTCTTTCAACTGGGACGGGGGTTGCTCCTTTTGCAAGCCTTATTCGTGATCCTGAAACTTATGAAAAATTTTCAGAAGTTGTCCTTATTCAAACAACGCGTGAGCAGAGTGAGTTAGTTTATGCAAAAGATCTTGTTTTCTCTTTGCAACAAGATCCACTCATTGGAGAGTATGCACAACAGTTGAGATTTTATCCTATGACTACTCGTGAACCTTCTGAGCATATGGGCCGTATTACGACTGTTATGGAAAGTGGGGACTTTTTTGAAACAACTGGCCTTCCTAAAATTCATCCTGATGAAGATCGGGTGATGATTTGTGGTTCCATGGCAATGTTAAAAGATTGTGCAAGGATGTGTGAAAGTTTTGGTCTTGTTGAAGGGGCCAATAATGCTCCTGCTACTTATGTTGTAGAGCGCGCTTTTGTGGGATAATGAGTGGGGAAGTTGATGCTTTATCTTCTTTCAAACCGGTACGGTTTTTTTTTCTTTTGCAAGCTTTATTCGGGATCCTGATACTTATGAAAAATTTTCAGAAGTTGTCCTTACTTTAAATAATGCGTGAGCAGAATGAGTTAATTTATGCAAAAGATCTTTTTTCCTCTTTGCAACAAGATCTACTCATTGGAGCATATGCACAACAGTTGAAATTTTATTTTATGACCACGCGTGAGCTTTCTGAGCATATGGGGCGTACTACGACTGTTATGGAGAGTGGATGCTTTTTTGAAACAAGCGGCTTTGAAACAATAGCACTCTCCTAAATTCATCTCGATGAAGATCGGGTGATGATTTGTGGTTTTATGACAATGTTAAAGATTGCGCAAGGATGTGTGAAAGCTTTGGTTTTGTTGAAGGGGCTGATGTTCTTGCATTTTACATTATATTGTAGAAAGAGCTTTTTTCGAGGGAGAGGGAAGTTGCGATGCAGTATATGCTAATGCAGTAATCGAATCCCAATCATTTATTGCAATGAGTTGTTGGGGCGCTATCCAAGAACCGCCAACGCAGAAGACGTTAGGTAGTTGGAGCCATTGTGTTGCACTTTTTTGTGTAATACCGCCTGTTGGGCAAAACCGGATATCAGAGAAGGGAGATGCTAAAGCTTCGATGAAGGCAATACCTCCAGCGGCTTCAGCTGGGAAAAATTTGAGATATGAATAGCCTTTGTTTAATGCTTGCATGAGTTCACTTGGGGTCATTGCAGCGGGAAGAAGGGGAATTTCACTATTTTTTGCACAATTGATTAATTCATTTGATAATCCGGGGCTTACAATAAACTTGGCTCCCGCTTGTTCGGCTTTTTCGTAATGTGTTGTGTTGAGAATTGTTCCGGCTCCAACAATTGCTTCAGGGACTTCTTGTGTAATTTTCTGAATTGCTTTGAGGGCATTTGGTGTTCGCAAGGTGATCTCAATTGTTTTTAATCCGCCTTTGACAAGAGCGCGTGTTAAGGGTACAGCACTTTGTAGATTGTCAATGAGCAAAACAGGTATAACAGTTTGTCCTTGGAGATATAGTAAAAGCTTTTCTCTTTTTTGGCACATGATATTTTTTCTTCTTGGAGATGATATTATTTGTATCGTTTGATTAAGCACAATATGTTAAAGAGTACATGAATAAATCTTGAAATTGAATGAAACGCGCGTTATGGCAAAACACATGGAAAAGAATTTTAAAGTTGCTGCACTTTATTGCTTTGCAGATTTGAAGCATTATCATCAATTACAAAAACCTTTGCAGGATTTATGTCAAGCAAAGGATATCAAAGGCACTTTGCTTTTAGCACAAGAGGGAATTAATGGAACGGTTGCTGGTTCTTGTGCTGCGATTGAGGCATTGGTGGATTTTATTACCGCTGAGCCAGCGTTTCAAACGCCGGAGATTAAATATTCATGGGCATCAAAAATGCCTTTTCATCGCATGAAAGTGCGGTTGAAAAAAGAGATTGTGACAATGGGGGTTGAAGGTGTTGATCCGCTAAAAGTTGTTGGTACTTATGTGGACCCTGAAGATTGGAATGCTCTTATTCAAGATGAAGAGACAATTTTGATCGATACGCGTAATGATTATGAATATGCGATTGGAAGTTTTCAAGGAGCGATTGATCCACAGATTAAAACATTTCGCGAATTTCCTGAATGGGTGCGTCAACATGAAGCTGATTTAAAGAAGAAAAAGAAAATTGCTATGTTTTGTACAGGCGGTATTCGGTGTGAAAAATCAACAGCTTATGTTCGTGAGCTTGGTTATGATCAGGTGTACCATTTAAAAGGAGGTATTCTAAAATATTTAGAAAAAATTCCAAAAGAGGAAAGTTTATGGTGGGGTGAGTGTTTTGTTTTTGATGAGCGTGTTTCTGTTCAACATGGTCTTGAAGAATGTGGACGCGAATTATGTCGCGCGTGTCGTTCCCCTATCAATGCTGAAAGCAAATTATCGCCTCATTATGAGGAAGGTGTTTCCTGTGATGCTTGTTATAACACGCGTAGTGAAGCCGATAGAGAGCGCTTTCGTGAGCGCCATAGGCAGTTTCAATTGTTGAAGTTGCGTGCAATTGATTCTCATCAAGGGACATAAGGATAGCGCAGTGTAGGGCTGTAAATTTTAGCGTTTTTCTCTTAAATTTAAGAGAGAAGAGTTTTTTTGATATTGGTAGAAAATATTTTATAAGACCGGATATTATTCGGTCTTTTTGTCTATGTTAAATTATTTGATTTATAAATAATCATTATAGATCGTTTGCTCTCCTTACATTTTATAGGATTGAGTATTTAAATACTTTTCATTTTAAAATAGAAACTCTCTTCACCAACAGTGCAGGGGAGGGAGAATTATAGCTTAAGAGAAAAGCGTATGAATAAGATGTGATTAATAAGAGGAGATGAAAAAGAAGATACTAGGTGGAAAAAATAAAATGATAATAGGAGTTTATGATTCCAGAATTTAATATAATGCATTGATTTATAATGATAATTTATTTTTGATTTGAATAAAAGAGTTCAATATTATGAACTTTATTGCTTTCAGATTAGATGAGAACGAATCATGTAAAACTCATTCACTTGTACGTTACAAATGGGGAAACGTGTGGACAAAAATCATTTTAGATAAGGTGTTATGAAACATTTCAATGTAGGAGTTTTTGCAATATTGGAAGTTGGCAGATAGAATAGGGGTACAGGTTTGTAATTTCATAAGTATAAAGAGGGTGAGATGTAGTTAATCTATACTACACAGGTTATATTATACGGGGAATTTGCATGATATTTTGCTTAAGCGATGCTGTGAAATGAATGTGGAAACAGGGATGTTTTTTTAGGATGTAAATAAGAAAGATAATGGTATTTGTTGGAGGAAGGACATCGTTATCTTTAAAGATGATAGTGCTTCAGTCGTTACTATCCCCAGTTTTCAATGTTAGTCATCTTTGCATTTGAGAGGATATATAAGAGGTCCTCTTTTTTCAGTTGTTTTTTATTTGTGATGCGCAAAAGAATGATCTTAATTGATTCATTGTAAGAGGGGTGAAATAAGAGAATTTTATGATGAGATTTTTGTTTAAGGGCAAAATAATAAATTATCATTATAAATTAATGTGTTGAGTAATTTATTTTGCGTTATTTTCTGCTGCGGATATTAGGAGATAGAATGGGGCAAAGAAACGAGGGGCTTTAAAAGCAAGACAGCGATTTATGTTGCACGGATAATGTAAGGGGTGTGATCTCATGAAAGCGGATGGATAGTTTTGTCTGGTGGGGGAGAGTGTTGTTTTTTCGCATCATTTTATCTTTAAGAATTAAAAAATGTTTAAACTTAAAAAAATGATTGAAATGAGCAAGAATTCGTTTTATAGGATGCATTGCCCAAAGTCGCACGTGCCTGTGGGTGTCCGCTGGTTCTCAAATGGTGAGATTAACCGGTACGGTACCTGGAACTAACCGCTCCAGTCATTCTTACAGCCAATTGCAAGAATGAGGACATCTTGAAGCAACGACGGTGCGGGCCTTTCTGGTGTCTTCCAGTTTTAAATACTGGGATAACTATAGAGGCACACCTCATTGCCTTCAGTGCGGAAGTGGTTTTCTCAACTCCAATCAAAAAGGCAGATAAAATAGAATGACGCGGCTTCGCGCTGTTCTTTCGCTGCATACAATGCTAATTTCTGGTTTTTTGTAATCAGAATGGGGATAGTTGTTGTGTGTTTTTTGTCCTTTAGCTTTTGGCAGCTTTGGCTGTCCAAGCATAGAGTGGGGGAGCTTTCCCTCAAGGAGAATTGCAGATGGCAACGCAACGTATTCGCGATTTTCTTGCAACACATCGTTCTGAAGGTCCATGCTTAATTGTTGACCTTGATGTTGTTCGTGACAACTATTTAAATTTTGAAAAAGCTCTGCCGCAGTCGCGTATTTTTTACGCAATAAAGGCAAATCCAGCACCTGAAATCTTGCGTTTGCTGAGTTCTTTAGGATCTTCTTTTGATGCGGCTTCTGTTGCAGAAATTGAAATGGCTTTAAAAGTAGGAGCAACGTCAGAGCGTATTTCTTTTGGGAATACGATTAAAAAAGAACGCGATATTGCACGAGCATATGCATTGGGTGTTTCACTTTATGCAGTTGATTGTGTTGAAGAAGTGGAAAAAATTGCGCGGGTTGCTCCAGGAGCACGTGTTTTTTGCCGTGTTCTGACTGATGGAAAAGGTGCAGAGTGGCCATTGTCACGCAAATTCGGTTGTGTCCCTGCTATGGCGGTTGATGTTCTAAGACGGGCACACCAATTAGGTTTACAAGCCTATGGTGTTTCTTTTCATGTTGGGTCTCAGCAGGTTGATCTGAGTGCGTGGGATCGTGCTTTATCGGATGCTGCTACAGTTTTTAAGCGTTTGGAACAAGAAGGCATTTCGCTGAGGTTGGTGAATATGGGGGGCGGTTTTCCAACGCGTTATTTGAAAGATGTCCCTACAGAGCAAGCTTATGGTACAGCAGTTTTTGATTCATTGAAAAAGCATTTTGGTAATCGTATTCCTGAGACGATTATTGAGCCTGGGCGTGCGATGGTTGGCAATGCTGGTGTTATTCGTACAGAAGTGGTTCTGATATCCAAAAAAGCTGATAATGATAATGTACGATGGGTTTATCTTGATATTGGAAAATTTAATGGTCTTGCTGAGACTATGGATGAAGCCATTCGTTATCCTATTGAGACACCTCATGATGATAAGGTTATGGAGCCTTGTATTTTGGCTGGACCAACATGCGATTCGGCAGATGTTCTCTATGAAAAAACACCTTATCCGCTTCCTCTATCCCTAACGATAGGAGATGAAATATTGATTCATGGAACCGGTGCTTACACAACAACTTACGCATCGGTTGCTTTTAATGGTTTTGAGCCTTTACGATCATATGTGATCTGAGGTTTCCTTTTAACTATAGGTTTTTTAGACTTTTTGCTATGCTCGTCATGGCGCTATAAGAGGGCGGTCATTGAGATGAACATGATGAATTTTCAAACAAAAGATGGGGCATGTTTTACACTTTTATTGGAGCAAGAAGCAGATAAGCCTTATCGAGAAATTTTGCTTGATTCAACGATGGGGTATGGACGTAAACGTAAATCATCAGAGGCTTTACGTCGTGGTCGGTTAGCTGCTCAAGGACTTTCTTTTGTGGTTAAAAATGCGCTTGGAGAGCTTGTGGGAAGTGTCCGTCTTTGGCATGTTTCTTTTTCTAAAGGAAAAAATAAAACACAACATGCTTTACTTTTGGGCCCCTTGGCTGTTGCATCTGAATGTGCTGGTCTGGGAATAGGATCAATTTTAGTCCGCCATGCAATTGAAACAGCAAAAAAATTAGGATATGGCGCCATTTTGCTGGTAGGGGATTGTGAATTTTATCAACGTTTTGGCTTTTCAAATAGTTTAACAGAAAATTTGGCAATGCCTGGTCCTTATGAAAAGCATCGCTTTCAAGCGTTGGAACTGATACCACATTATCTTTCTGGCTGTTATGGCACTTTAGTTCCTAGTGGAGAACGAGAAGTTTCAAATCGTTTTCAGCATCATAAAGTGGCTTGAGGATCGTGTTTATTTTGTTTTTCAACAGCTGGCATTGAGGAGAGCATACTGTTTTGACGAGTGCCAAAGTATTTAGCGGTACAAAGTTTTTGGGGAGTTGTATTGCGATTTTACTATATGACTTTTTCTTTATGGGGTTGATTTCTTATTTTTGATAATTTCAGTTAAGTGAGTAGGAATATATTTAAAGCTCATTTTTTTGGAATAGCGTCCTATTTTATAATATTAAAGGAACCGGATTTTTGAGTGATCTTGTATTCTTTTAAAGCCGGTATCATCATACAGTTTTCAATATCGTTGGTAAATCTTGCATCAAAACGGTTGGATATTTTACTTTTTTCTTAAACAGTTTTTATCTCTTTGCTTTTTATGTACAAGCGAATAATTTTTATTGGTTCAATAGAGAGACATTTTGAGAAATTTTATACAATTTTAGCGCTTGTTGAAAAAGAAGGGCTTAAGAAAGAAAAATATGCAGCAGTAGAATCAAAATTGTAAGTATCAGCTTTTTTAAAAGAGTGTAAAAAATAAAATTACATGTTCAAAGGCAGCTTTTTTGAAAAAAAATAGATCATTACTTTTTTGCTATAAAGGTTAATCGTTTTGCAATTGGCATGAAAGTATCAAATACAAAATGATTTTCTCATGTAAAATTTTGCATTCAGAATCAAAAAAACGTTATCCTACACATTATAAGGGAAATAGATGCGTGAATAAAAATCACAAGAATCATAAATCTTTTATGCATATTCTTGTAAGCATCAAAAGAGTGAAGGACAAAGAATCTTACAGAATAGTTTTTATGAGGATAATAGCGTAAAAAGGGGGAGATAGATGAGAGATTTAATGACAGGCGCAAATATTGTTTTAACGTTTTTTTCTCTACGGTCATAAATCAGAAATCTTATAGAAATAGCTGCTTTATCTTTATGGTTTGGAGCACTTTAGATAAGCTCTTTGTTTATTATCATCTAAGATAATTTTTGTATGCGAGAAGTTATTTTTAAATGCATAAAGAGCTCGCATTGAAAAGAATTTTCATCAGAAGAATCATTTAGAATCACAAGTTAATTTATACTGTCTCTTGAGAAGAGATAAAGTGCATAGGAAGCTCTAAAGTCATAAGGATGAAAAATATTTCTCAATTTTAATTAAGTTTAGTGACTTGGTGGTGAATCCATGAGAGGTGGTATTTTTTTAAGAAAAATGGTCATAAAAGTCAAAGTACCAAAGATAATGGTTATGATAAAGAAAATATCACTAAAAGCCATAATCGTTGCTTGTATGCGTACCATACCAAACAATTGAGAAAGAGCAAGAGTATACGAATCAAAGGTTTCTGTTTTGAAAAATAAAGTAAGCTTTGAAAGCATTTCAGTTGCTTGTCTGTTTGCGTGGTTAAGCGTTTCGGCTATTCGTTCATAATGGAAGTCTGTGCGTTTTGTCATGAGAGTGCTGATAATGGCAAGCCCTACAGCACCACCTAGATTCCGTGTGAGATTAAAGAGTCCAGAAGCATTTTGCATTCGTTCTGGCGGGAGTGTTCCCAAGGCAATATTATTAACAGGAACCATACATAACATCACAGAAGCACCACGGAAAATTTGCGGCCAAAAGAGCTGCCAAAAATCCCAGTTATCTGTGATAGAGCTCGCCATCCAAGTGCCTATTGCAAAACCCAAAAGTCCTATTGCCATCATTAAACGTGCATCGATTCGTGCTGAAAGAAATCCAGCAAGCGGAGCAGTTAATAACATGGCGAATCCTGAAAGAAACAATGTTTCTCCAATCATGAGGGCATCATAATGGCGGATTTGGCTTAAATAGACAGGATAGAGATATGTGAGTCCATAAAGACCTATTCCCAGTGCAAAGGAAAAAATGGATGCAGCTGAAAAATTAAAATTAGAAAAAGTAGAGAGATCTACAATGGGTTCTTTTGCTGTAAAAGCACGCCAGAAGAATAAGGCTGCAGCAAGAATCATGATAATGAAAAAATCTCGAATCAGCCTATCACTCAGCCAATCATGACGAGCTCCTTCTTCTAGAATATACTCTAAAGTTCCCAAGAAAGTAGCCATAGAAATGAGGCCTAACCAATCAAATTTCTTCATTAAAGAGGGATCAGCTTTATCAAAATCAATTAATTTCCAAGCGAGAATTGAGATGATAATCCCGAAGGGTACATTGATGAGAAAGAGCCAATGCCATGATGAGAGATGACAAATATAGCCTCCCACGGTTGGACCAATGGTAGGGGCTAATGTTGCGACCAGTCCGACAATAGGGGTGACAATAGGACGTTTGGAAGGAGGAAAAAGGACATAGGAGGCAACAAAAACACTAGGGATAATTCCACCACCAATAAAACCTTGTAGCGCGCGATACACAATCATCTCTCCAATAGATGTTGCCGTTGCACAAAGAACAGAAGTAATCGTAAAACCGATAGCTGATAAGGTAAAGAAAACACGTGTTGAAAGCAATCGTCCTAAAAATCCAGAAAGCGGCAACATGATGACTTCAGCGATAAGGTAGGAGGTTTGAACCCATGAAATTTCTTCAGAGCTTGCTGCAAGCCCCGCTTGAATTTCAGCTAAAGAAGAGGAAACGATTTGGATATCTAAGATTGCCATAAACATGCCAAAAGACATAGCAATAAAAACTACAATTTTGTGCAATCCGATGCGTTCTTGAGACTGTATGGGCTCTGGTATGGAAGATGTCATCGTAAGATCTTCTACTTTTTTGTTATAAGAGACTTTTATCTTGTGGCTTTGTACGTGTATCAACTTTCACTGAAACACTCATTCCTGCTCGGATATGTCCGTTTTTTAAGACTTCTTCTGGAATAGAAATACGTACGGGAATGCGCTGGACAATCTTTGTAAAGTTACCAGTAGCATTTTGTGGAGGCAAAAGAGAAAAAACAGCGCCTGTTGCGGGCGAAATAGAAAGCACTTTTCCTGTAAAAAACTCCTTTTTGAAGGCATCAATAGCAATATAAGCCTTTTGTCCTGGGTGAATATTTTGCAACTGTGTTTCTTTATAGTTTGCTTCAATATAAAGTGCATGTATGGGGACTAACGCCGCAAGACGTTGGCCATTTACAACAAAATCTCCTGTTTTTGCTGTTAAATTTCCTACAACTCCATCAAATGGGGCTCGTATAATGGTCGAATCAAGATCACGTTGTGCTTTTTCACGCGTGAGCTCTAAACTCTTTGTTTGGCTTTCCGTTTCACTTCGTTGCGCTTCTAGCACTCGGATATTTGCACGTGCTGCAGCTATTTGTGCATCCGCTCTGTTAACATTTGCAATGGCTTGTTCATAAGCTGATTTGGCATCATCAACATCGGATTGAGGAGCATAACGATTTTTTTTCAGTTCTGTTACACGTTTTAAGCTGAGTTGTGCATTGGTTGCTATGGCTGAAGCAGCGGCTTTTTGTGCTTGCGCATCATCTAAAGCACTACGAGCTGCTGTAATTTGCGCATCAATGCGTAGAAGTGTTTTTTTCTGTGTGTTAAGATGCGCTTCTGTTTGATCCAAGGCTATTTGATAATCACCATTGTCTAGGTAAAATAAAACATCGTCCTTTTTTACAACTTGGTTGGCTTTAATGGCAATTTTTTCAATATATCCATTTAATTTAGTCGCAATAGCTGCTATATCTCCTTGCACATAGGCGTCATCTGTTGTGAGTATATAACGCCATTGCGTTACCCACTTATAGCTAAACCAAAGAACAAAAAGTGCAAAGATAATAAGAAGAGCCTTAATTGCTTTCTTTTGTTGCGTTTTATTGAAATTTTTGGTCGAAAAAATTGTCTCAGCTACGGACATGATTTTATACTTTCAATATTTATGTTCCACTGAGTATAATAAACCTATCACTATAGATTAGGGTGATATACATGCAAGGACGATAAGAGCTTTTCAAACAATAAGATAATTTTCGAAACATAATGCTAAAAATATGAACTTGCAAGTTCAAGGTCTTATTCTGTTACGCATTTTTTACAAAGACCTCGTACTTCTAGGGTGCTTTTGTGGGCTTGGAAGTCAACAGCTTGAACCATCTGTTTTAAACTCGATACAATCGTTTGATTTTGTATTTCATTGACTGTACCACAGTTTTCGCAAATTATAAACGTTGTAAGTTCATGTTGACAGTTTTCAGGGTGTAAACAGACCATAAAGGCATTTACACTTTCAAGACGATGAATACACTTTAACTGTACGAGTTTTTCTAACGCACGATAAACTTGGAGAGGTGCACGAAAACCTTCTTCGCGTAAGTGATTGAGAATCGCATAAGCACTTAAAGGCCCTTTTGCATTTTTTAAAGTGTTTAAAACCAATGTTTGGTTACGCGTCAGTTTAGATGACATTGACATCTTCCTTTTGCTCTCATGGCAAAGCATAAAGCGTGTAAGAGGTTTATGCAATGGTGATTATAGAATATGTACTCTATCTTTAGCCTTTTACATGACATCATTGTGATATGTAAGAAAAGTTGCAATCGTTGTGAGGGGAGGGGTATTATAATCTGAAAGCCGCTGTTATCTAGCAAGGAACTTTTATATGCTTTTTATTTTAGTGTAATGTATTGAAATACAACCAGATGTTTGCGCTATTTTATTTTAAAAAAAAAGTAAAAAATGATATTGACTCTTTATTTGAAAGAGTACTATATACGACGAGTAACGAGAGCGGTTTCTGCT
>NZ_JBHILP010000008.1:0-101712 GCF_042193375.1 Bartonella sp. TT67HLJMS | reverse complement strand
CTTTTTAACTGATAAGGACCAACGCAAGCAGCATGAGTTTTCAAATACTGATTTCCCAAATCACCATTTTTTTCGTGCTTCATGATCGTCTTACGATCAAGCAAAGCTGTTGCAGGACTTGCAACAATATTATTCAGAATGAGCTCTGCTGGATAAGGCTTATCAAATTTCATCACCACTGTTTTTTCATCAACAGCTTGCAAAGCATCATCAACATTTTGTTCTGTAATTCCATATTCATTAAAAATTGCCGCATTACCCATCTTCAATTTGACAACCCGCCTCATACCCCAAACAAGATCATTGGCATTGGCTGATCTACCATCGTTAAACTTTAAACCATCGCGCAAATGAAAGGTAATCACCGTACTGTGATCATCACCTGAAACATCCCAATGTGTTGCTAAAGCGGGAACCATTTTAGCAGGATCATCTGTTGCTGTACTGACTAAGTTATCACAAACATTGCGAACAATTTCACTTCCATAAACATCCGTGAGCTGCGCAGGATCAAACGTACTGATTGCATCAAGATTCCAAGCCATCACAAGGGTATCAGCCGGTGTTTTTGCTGAAACCTGTTGTACAACTACTCCCAGTGCAATAAGAGCAGCAACAAGAGATCCGCTACTTTTCAATATTTTTCTTTTTAAGTTCATAGACTTTTCCTTTTAAAGTTTATTGTATAAATTCCCCACGCAACAAGAATGTGCAAAATAATAAAATTAGACAAACCATAGGCTCTGAGAGATAAAGTATTAAAACTTTCAAATAACATCACTTATCAACCACTCCTCCTGCCCATAGTTACAAACCAACCCCTGAATTATGCACCGAAAAACAATCTAATATATGATGAATGACATAACCCATCACCAATTATTGATGATATTACAACGTCTACCATTGAAGGCTATAAGACAAAGACTTCTTCTCTCTTGTCGGACAAGCTCAGCTCTTCTTTACTCTAGCGTTTTTATGCCATCAAAGGACAATCCCCTGTTAGCTCAAAAACCTTAATAACAAAGAGCCTTCATGATAATTTGACATTTCAACAAAACAGAAAAATTTGCCCATCGCCCAACATCAACCACCTCTACCCCTTCTGCAAAAGGAATTTTGGATTTTTCCATAATTCCCCACTAAATAACAGCTTCTCATTATATCTTATTTCCAAATAAAAGGAGTACGGGCACCACAAACCTCTGACATTCCCTCACGCGTCCGTACATAACAAAGCTTTTTTCAATATTGTATTTTAAATACCTTTGCTCCTTTAACAACACTCAATTCATTGCTTGCATTTTTTCAGAAAAAAATCTTTTCAATGACTAAGGTTGAAATACCTAAATATAATACCTATATAAGCACACCCTTATCAGAATAGATAGTCTTTTTTTAAGTAAACTGTCTTGAAATATTATTTCTATACACAACAATAATAAGTCGGTTACAAAATCTTCAACGAACAAAAACTCTCACCCTGACGCGGAATATCGAAACGTTATAAAATTTCTCTACAAATTCTCAGCAACAAAAGGATATCCCTTCATTTAATGAAATGAAGCGCCCTGAAAATATCGCGAAAATGCAATAAAATACGCGTATATTTCAAAAAACAGCACTGTTATTACACCAGTACTAAGGTAGTGAACTTAAAAAAGTAAGAAAAAATAAAAAATGTTTTTCTTTTATGCTAGTAACATCGCTGTACTATGATAATATAATAAAAAACACGATCTTCGAAAGTATATTAAAATGAACCGAAAGAAAAAGTTGTTAAATTCTTCTCATGCGTTTCTTGGAGGAACATTAAACCGTGCTAGTCTAAAATTACTTATCCTTTCATTCTTCATTGGCATCGTAATGAATTTTTTGGGATGGACACCTCGAAACCTCATACAAAGAATAGTAGATTTTTTTCAATCACTATGGAAAGCAGGATTTATAACGCTTACAAATTTCTTTCATATAACTATGACGGGAGCTATTGTTGTTGTACCTATTTTTCTTATCTTACGAATTTTTCATAAAAAATAAAAGCCTTAACATTTTCCTTGCGCTAATCTTTTCGAAAAATCAAACGACATAAAAATCCTGTAGTAATAGCAATAATCACTGCAACAATACCATATAAAAAACGATACTTGTGCGCTGCATAAAAAATTGTATAAGCGATATGTGCTTTAACAATTTCAAGAGTCGTTGTTGCACTATCAATAAACTGTCCATCACGAAAAAGATAAGCACGAACTTTATAATGTCCAACAGGAATATTTGCTGGCAAACGAAAATGTGCTGTGAAAAGTGTGTCAGAACCAAAACGAACACCACCTACTTCCTCATAATAAAGGCTTTTAGCTTTTTGCAATTTTATAAGTTCATCGCGAAAGCTTTGTATTTTTTTCTGATCTTGTTCATCCGTCTGTAATGGCAAATAGAGCAATCCTAACCCCAAGCGTTTATAATCTTCAATGCTCGTAATATCGTCAATTTCACGTGTTGTGACCATAGAGTAAAAAAGAGGAACCTTTTTAAAAATAAGAGAATCTGTATTAACCCATACACCGGCATTGCGTTTTTTTTCTCGCATCACCATTGTCCGATCTTGTCCCTCCAAGCTTACAACAATATCATAACGGTTTTGTCGAGAATATAACGGATCAATATTTTCCAAAACACCAGCAATATAAAGATCACGACCAGCAAAATTTGCATCCACAGTAATCGTATTCGTTGTTACGATAATTTGGACAGTTTCGTGGTCAAGTTGATCAATGGATGTAGCTGGCGTCCCAACATGTGACCATGTAGAAAAAGAAATAAAACAAAAAAAACCTGTAATGATGTATAAAGAAAATAATCTACCCATTTTTATCTCATAAGAATATCCAGAGAGAAAAGATTATCAGGGCGTATAAATAATTGAAAAGCAAGACGCATACACACAATCAACACTAAACATGCAAGCGCCATACGCAATTGTTCAGCCTTTAACTTCCTTCCAGCCCTTGTTCCATATTGCGCACCAATACTTCCTCCAAGCATTAACAAAAAAGCCAAGACAATATCAACGGACTGATTAGTCATACTTTGCAAAACTGTCGTGAAAGAAGACACAAATGTAATCTGAAAAAGTGAAGTCCCAATCACCACACTGGTTGGAACACGCAGAAGATAAATCAATGCTGGTATCATAAAGAACCCCCCACCAATTCCCATAATAGAAGACAACAACCCCACAATGAGACCAATCCCTAAAACTGGAATAATGCTAACATATATCATAGATGTCCGAAAACGCATTTTTAAGGGTAAGCGATGAATCCAGTTATGTCGACCAGCAAGACGAATATTGGCTTTTCCTGCCTTACGCTTGCGCATCATATCATACCAACTTTCAACGATCATTAAGCTTCCTACACTTCCAAGAAGAATCACATAAAGAAGCGAAATCATTAAGTCTAATTGACCTAACTTTTTCAAAACAGAGAAAACCTGAATCCCGATTAAAGAACCACCCCCTCCTCCAATCGCTAAAAGAATACCAAGTTTAATATCGAGCGTACGTCTTCTAAAATGTGTAATTGCTCCTGTTACAGATGACGCAATCATCTGGTTAGCACCTGTTCCAACAGCAATAGCAGGAGGAATATTATAAAAAATCAATAACGGTGTGATGAGAAACCCACCACCGATTCCAAAAAGGCCTGAAAAAAAACCAGCAACGACTCCCATACCAATCAAGATCAGCATATTGAGTGACATTTCAGCAATTGGTAAATAAATACTCACTTACAGAACCTTCAAGATAATCTGAGGTTTTTTTAACAATTAGAGAATCCTTCTCCAATTATCCTCTTTTCCAATAATCTTTGTTGCGTGTTTAAAAGAATAATTCTAGTTGCTATAGCTTTCGTACAAACACGAATGCGCAATACATTTCACATCTATTAACATCAACATCATACAAATTAAAAAAAACGAGCTCCTTTTAAAAAGCTATAAAGACATAACGTTATCGCTACCACAAATACAACGGTTAAAAAACAAAGAACACTTTTTTTTACCAAATAAGATAAAAAGGAGACATGTTCCCGAGACTGCGCCTTTAAAGAAGAAAAATCATTCTCACTGCAATGATTAGATACCTGAACATCCATCATACCCTTTTCTTCTATCACAGCACGCTTCACTACTCCCTCATCCTTTTTAAAAGAAGGTTTCAGAGCATCACTGGGCAAAGAACTTCTATTTTCTTGCTGCAACGTATTTTCAACATTTGTTTGGAGTGGAATTATACCGTTTTGTTTTGAAAAATTTTGCATCTTTTGAAGGAATAAACGTTCTTGATTTTCCTGACATTCCATATGAGCAAGTTTTTGTACAACAGAATCAGGTGATTTTGAACGAGATACCCGTCGTGTTACCGCTTCTTCTTCTAAGCTTTTTTTTTCACTCTGCAAACTTTTAACAATTGTTTTAATCTGCTCTAAAGACTCAAAAAGCTTTTTTTCTCTTTGACGACGTATATAATGTTCAGCCAAAATGGCTCGACTAATATCATCTAAGTAAGATTTAAAATGCTCTTCTACAGAACTCTGCTGCATCAAAGAACGAGGCGGATGCTTCATTTGCATTTGCGTATAAACGGTGCGTAATTTTTGAGCAATATCCGACATCGTTACTTCTACAGAAGTATCCATTCTTTCTTTCTGTTCAACAAAAGAAAAGAATTTACCATTCCTAACCTGATTGGTCGCCTGATCGATCGTATGACCCTTCGTATTCACAAACGCCTACCCCTCATTAACCTTTTTGAAAAGAATCGTAACAAATGATGAGAAAGTGTGCTCTATTTTAGTAAATAGAGCTTTAAGAAGTCCTAAAAACTTTTTTGTTAGAAATATTTTCCCCAATCTTTATCCAAAATACTTGAAAGACAGATCTTTAATTTTTCTGTCTTCAAGATTTGAAGAGCAAAATCATTTCCCCATTTTTATCTTTTTCACTTAATTTTTCATTGTATAAAGGACCTATTGCACCATCATAAACAAAGCATAAGAAACTAAAAAAGAATATTCTCACAAGACAGATTGATTTTTTTACTTTTTATTCAAGCAAATAAGGCAATTATAGCAATGCAAAAATATGAAGATTGAAAATAACGACGAGAAAGTACAAGTAAACGTAAAAAAAGCTTATATGAAAGATAACACAGGTTATAAATGAGACTTCATTCTAAACAATTTGGTTTCTTATGAGTATTGCTATAAACTTGTGGTCATACAAACAAAGAGGATCATTATGAAGATAATTGTCGCTGTCAAACGTGTTGTTGATTATAACATCAAGATACGCGTCAAACCCGATAGTACAGGTGTTGATCTGTCTCACGTAAAAATGTCTATGAATCCTTTTGATGAGATAGCCGTGGAGGAGGCTATTCGCCAGAAAGAATCCGGTAAAATTTCAGAAGTTCTTCTTGTTTCAATTGGCCCAGAAGCAGCCCAAGAAACTCTACGAACAGGACTTGCAATGGGCGCTGATCGCGCACTTCTTGTCACAACAGATCAAACACTTGAACCCTTAGCAATTGCTAAGGTTCTCAAAGCTATTGTTGATGAAGAAAAACCCGATATGGTCTTTTTAGGAAAACAAGCAATTGATGATGATAGCAACCAAACAGGACAAATGCTCGCAGCTCTTCTTGGTTGGGGACAGGCAACTTTCGCTTCACATCTTAACATAGAAAATGGGCATGCTACAGTTACTCGTGAAGTTGATAATGGAACACAAACTCTTTGTCTTCCCCTTCCCATGGTTATGACTGCCGATCTACGGCTCAATGAACCGCGTTACACCTCTCTCCCCAATATCATGAAAGCAAAAAAGAAAATCATTGAACAAAAATCTCTTGCTGATCTTGGCATCGATACGGAAGCACGCTTAACAATTTTAAGCGTTGAAGAGCCAAAACCCCGTCAACCCGGTATTAAAGTGGCGAATGTAGTAGAGCTTGTCAGTGCGCTAAAACAAAAGAACTGCATTTAATATTCTCACCACTAGAGTAAAAGCAACACTCACATAAAAGGGCAAAAACTTATGGCAATTCTTTTATTGGCTGATCATAATACAGAAGAAACAGCAAAAGCGCTCACCGCTGCACGCGCACTCAGTAATGATATCGATATTCTGGTTTGCGGAGAAAAAATTCAAACGATAGCGGAAAATAGTGCTAAACTTAATGGTGTGCGGCAAGTTCTTATTGCAAAAGCAGACTATTTAGCCCATCAACTTGCCGAGCCTATGGCAGATACAATTCTCACGTTAGCAAATGATTATGATGTGATCATGGCTGCATCCAGCAGCACTGGAAAAAATGTGATGCCACGCGTAGCAGCCCTTCTTGATCTTGTACAAATTTCAGATATTACCGCCGTTCTTTCACCTGATACCTTCAAACGACCCATTTATGCAGGCAATGTACTTGAAACTGTCCGTACCAATGATCATAAAAAAATTATAACAGTTCGCACAGCTTCTTTCACACCAACGCCTTCCCAAAATAATTCTGCTCCCATTAAAATAATAACACCAGCTCCCAATCCAAATCTTTCTTCTTTCGTAAAAGAAGAAACCAACAAAAGTGATCGTCCTGATCTTACCTCTGCACGTGTTATTATATCAGGCGGGCGTGGTCTTGGTTCTCAAGAACAATTTATGGCACTTCTTCTTCCTCTTGCAAACAAATTAGATGCCGCTTTAGGTGCCAGCCGCGCAGCAGTTGATGCAGGCTACGCCCCCAATGAATGGCAAATTGGACAAACAGGAAAAGTCGTTGCCCCTGAACTCTATATCGCTGTTGGCATTTCCGGTGCAATCCAGCATTTAGCAGGTATAATGGATGCACAAATTATTGTTGCCATTAATAAAGATGAAGAAGCTCCCATCATGCAAATTGCCGATTACAGCCTTGTAGGTGATCTCCACCAAATTATTCCAGAATTGGAGAAAGCTTTATAAGCCATGAAAGAACCTCTGCATGACCAACGTGAAAGTATGGAGTTTGATATAGTCATTGTCGGAGCAGGACCTGCAGGGCTTTCTGCCGCAATTCGTTTTAAACAAATTAATCCTGAGCTTTCTGTCACAATTGTTGAAAAAGGGACCGAAGTTGGTGCACATATTCTCTCGGGCGCAGTTGTTGACCCCATTGGTATCGATACACTCTTACCAGAATGGAGAAATGACAACGACCATCCCTTCACAACCCCCGTCACCCAAGACAAATTTTTTTTTCTAAAGCCTCAAAAAGCGACACTATTGCCCAATATTTTGCATCCCAGAATCTTATCAAATAACGGATGTTATATCGTTTCGCTTGGAAGCGTCTGCCGCTGGCTAAGCAAAAAAGCTGAAGCGTTGGGTGTTGAAATCTATCCTGGTTTTGCAGCAACAGAGCCCATTATCCAAAAAGATAACGGAGCTATTATTGGTGTTCTCACCGGTGATATGGGGCTTAACAAAGATGGAACCCCTGGAAAAAATTATATGCCTGGTATGGCTTTATTGGCAAAATATACTCTGATTGCGGAAGGAGCACGCGGCTCAATTGCAAAACAACTGATAAAACATTTCAACCTTAGCAAAAATCGTGAACCACAAAAATTTGGTCTTGGCCTCAAAGAACTCTGGGAAATTGATCCCCATAAACACCAACGCGGTTTAGTGCAACATTTCACGGGTTGGCCTTTAGACAATAATACCGGTGGTGGTGGCTTTCTTTATCACCAAGAAAACAATGTCATTTCTGTCGGTTTTGTTGTGCACTTAGATTACAAAAATCCTTATCTTTCTCCTTTTGAAGAATTTCAACGTTTTAAAACACATCCAAAACTCTATGAAATCTTCAAAGGTGCAAAACGTCTTTCCTATGGTGCACGTGTTATCAGCGAAGGAGGTTGGCAATCTGTACCAAAACTCACCTTTCCTGGTGGAGCACTTATTGGCTGCTCTGCTGGCTTTGTCAATGTTCCTCGTATCAAAGGCTCACACAATGCCATCTTATCTGGCATATTAGCTGCCGATAAAATCGCTACCGCTCTCGCGCAAGGACGTGCCCATGATGAGGTCAAAGAAATCGAAGAACAGTGGCGAAAAGGTCCCATTGGCAAAGATCTTTATAAAGTGAGAAATGCCAAACCGCTCTGGGCACAATATGGGACAAAATATGGAATTAAACTTGCCGGTTTTGATATGTGGTGGCAACAGCTGTTCGGATTTTCCTTATTTAAAACACTCCCCCACAAAAAGGAAGATTATGCATATCTTGAACCAGCAGAAAAATTTCAACCCATTGCTTATCCAAAACCAGATGGTGTTGTAACCTTTGATCGCCTTTCAAGTGTTGCCCTTTCCAATACGCACCATGAAGAAAATCAACCTTGCCATTTAAAAATAACCTCATTAAGAAAACAAAAAGACTCCGAATATGCAATCTATGGGGCACCTTCCACACACTATTGCCCCGCCGCTGTCTACGAGTGGCTAGAGTATAATGATCATCTGACTTATATTATCAACGCTTCAAATTGCATACATTGTAAAACATGCGATATCAAAGATCCGAACCAAAATATCACTTGGACCTGTCCGCAAGGCAATGAGGGCCCCTTCTATCCCAATATGTAATGCCCCAATGTATAATCATTGTTCACTCTCCTAAAATTGAAATATCCAAAACGTAATAAATAAAAATATTTCCCTCAGATCAGAAATCTATCAATCCCCTTCCTGCATACGTTCTTTCACAATGTAAAAAGGACTCTATTTTCATATAAAACACTCTCCCCACCGCATGACTTTTTTCAATAGCAAAACATAACATATTTTTATCAAAAATTTTTTATCTAAATGACAAAACAATAATGAATATATCTTGACAATTCTGCGATAAAGAAACAGCAGCGCTTCTCGAAAATCTGAAGGAAAATAAGTCCGCTCTACTTTGCCCCCTCTCCTACATGATCCAAAATGCTTTTAGCCCCCTCATAAGAAACATCAATTGTTTTAACTAGCCAAGAACAAAACCCATGAAGATGCGCTTCAAGTTTATTTTTTCTCTTACACTTTGCCAAGTAATGCTCACTAAAGAAAACCACAGAAAAATGTAGAAAAAACATTGCGAGATAACGAGATAAAGAGCATGCTTGTTCAAGCTATTTCAATGTTTCTACTAATAATGACACAAAAAAATCTTTAATATCACATTGACCTTTTATTTTTTCATCAAGGATAATCGCCTTGCATCTAACCTTTACCAATATACTGCAATGAATATGTACAAACACCGTAAGAATAAGCAGATGCCAAACCATGGAGACTATCGCTATTAGCAAAACCATCTGATAAAAAGCCAAAATAGCTTTCATGACCACTCTATGACGCGTTTTATAGGGTTGTTTTTCTTATAAAGCTTGTGCATTCGCTGTTTCTTGTAAATCAACATCCAAATTTAACACAAGTAGTATATTTAAAAGAAAGATTAAGGTAAATGAAAGCTCTGCGCGCCGTTCCAGCTTTTGTAGTTAGAGCAAAAATATTGCGTATTCTATTTGATTAATCTCTGAAACGAAAATACAGCTTCATTTAGCAAGAATATGAAATCTGAAAGGAGAGAAACCTGTTTTCCTCTTTACTATCATCTATCCATTCGGTTTTAGAACTTTCAAAAGCATCACAATATCTTTTAAAAAGAAGAAACCACAAATTGCCCCTGCTTTTATTACTTACGTTTTTTTATGGGAGCATATCCTTCAGAAAAATAAGGCATCCAAAATTAAAACAGACTTGTGTTGTTCACTCATGGGCTTGTTTTTAAGAGATAGCTCTTAACACATATCGAACAATTATTTTGCGACACTATTCAAAAAAAGTATAACGTACTCCTGTGAACAAACACTTCCATATTTACGAAATAAAAAATACGAGCTAACAGCGTCATTTTCTCTGCGAGCCCCAATGATGCAATAATCTTTGCTTTGAGAAGGCTTCAAAATGCACGAAAATAATTTTGATTAATTGACTATGAAATGAGATAGTTTTACGATATTTAAAGCTCCTAATCAATATGCAAAACGATAAATTATCAATTATAAATCAAATCTTTAAGATAAAAATTAGCCTTAAACGTTTCTAAGGTACTCATTCATACTGTTAAAGCTGTAGAGAATATGAAAAAATGAAATATTTTTCTGATAAGGGCTTATCTTTGATCAATAACAATACAATTAGCTGTTTATGTTTCAAAACAGGCTGTTTACATTTGCTCAGAAAAACAGTTTGGATATCAATAGAATATTTGAAAGATAGACGTTATGGAAATAGTCTAAAAAGCTTAGCTTTTAAAAGATCACAGCCAAGCGTGAGATGGTGGCATAGGTAAAATTGTTTTTTGGTTCTCGAAGGAAAAACTTTATAGAAAATCATGGAGCTGATAGAATATTGGTTACATCTGGAATTTGTTTTACTAAAAAAATAACGCGGATCAAAATAGATAATAATGTTAGATTAAGACGTTAAAGATGAGATTATCTTATTGAAGTGTAATCGATTATTCGAGTAAGGTAAGCTTTTATAATGATAAAAATGTGCTGGTAAAAATGAGCCAAAATGGCTTATGAGTATGGATAAAAATCTTGTGGTGAGGGAAATTTGATGAAAAGAAAAGAGCATGTGTGAAAAAGCATATTTTATAGGTGCGCATGCTTATTCTGCCCCCGTTATAGAATCAGGGCTTTATCTTGTGGCAACGCCTATAGGAAATCTTGCAGATATTACGCTTCGTGCTTTGCAAGTGCTTGCAGGAATTGATATTTTAGCGTGTGAAGATACGCGGGTAACGCGTGTTTTGTTGGAACGTTACGGGATTCAAAAAAAACCTTTTCTCTATCATGAATATAATGCGCAAAAAGCGGGTCCGAAGCTCTTAGCAGCTTTAGCAGAAAACAAAACAGTCGCGCTTGTTTCAGATGCGGGAACACCACTTATTTCTGATCCCGGATTTCGATTGGTGGAAGAAGCCCGTAAAGCTGGTCATAAAATTATTCCTATTCCTGGAGCATCCGCTCTTTTAGCCGCTCTTATACCGACAGGGCTTCCTACTGATAGCTTTTTTTTTGCAGGTTTTTTGAGTGCACGCAAGCTACAGCGCCGAAAACGGTTGGAACAATTAAAAGAGATTCCAGCAACTTTGATTTTTTATGAATCACCGCATCGTCTTGTTGAAACTTTACAGGATATGGTCACTCTTTTTTCGGCTGATCGACCTGCTGCCATTTGTCGTGAATTAACAAAGAAGTTTGAAACAGTAAATGTTTCCAATTTGGGAAACTTGTTGGAAAATTACAGAAAACAAGCACATATTCGTGGGGAAATTGTTGTGCTTGTTGGAGAATCACCTTCTTCTTTAAATGTGATAAGTGATCAAAAAATTGATGAAATGCTATTAGAACGCGCACAGACACATTCCGCTGCTCAAGCAGCAGCTTTGGTTGCAAAAGAGACCGGTTTTAAAAAGCAGGAACTTTTTCAGCGATTAATTTTTTTAAAAAATGCGTAAGATGATACAAAAAAAACGTAGACAAAAGTCTTTTTATCGAGGGATTCGTGCAGAAAAATTGGCAGCTTGGTGGCTACGTTGCAAAGGGTTTCATATTGCCGAAATGCGTTTTAAAACAAAGTGTGGTGAAATTGATTTAATTGCACGACGTGGAAATCTTGTGTTAATTGTTGAAGTTAAAGCACGTTCAACGTTAGCTGAAGCAATGGAAGCGGTCTCCCGAATGAATGAAAGGCGAATTGAGGCAGCAGCCGATATTTGGCTCGCACGGCAAAAAGATTATGCCCTTTTGTCTGTACGCTTTGATTTGATTGCAATTTTACCTTGGCGTTGGCCACAGCATATCCCTGCATTTTTTACATCTGATTAATGAAAGGCAGACCCCATTTTAACCATACTCAATAAAAAACATTTCGTTTTTATGTGCATATGCGTTAAAAAGTGTGTAATCGTTTGAGCGCTATAAGGAGCGAAATATGGATGATTATGAAAAGTTTGCAACAGCTTTACTCATTGTTTTTGGAGCGCTGATTATTGGTGGTTTAATGGCAATGCATATTGTACTTATGAATAAACCAGGGTTTTTATTTGCATTAGCCGCAGCTGTTGTTGGTTGGTTTTCTGCTTTTGCCGTTCTCTTTGACAAACCAAAAATCTATCTGGGCTTGATTATTCTTGCTATATTATGTGTTGCTTCTTCAATTAGCGTTTATGTTAGTTAAAGCACCTGAAATGTTGATTGAGATTCCTTTTAAAATATAAAACTGAAGAATAAAAATGAAACTTGGCTTTTTGGGAACAGGTACAATCAGTGCTTCAATGGTGAATGGACTCATGACAAGCACCTTTGATGTTTCTTCCATTATTGTTTCACCTCGCAATGCACAAACAGCAGAGCGCCTTTCAAACACTTATGATAAAGTTATAATTGCTGAAAATAACCAAGCGTTGCTTGATGTTAGTGATTGTGTTTTTCTTTGCTTGCCCAACCAAATTGCAGAAGGCGTTTTGCGCTCTCTTCGTTTTCGTCCAGAACAGCTGGTTATTTCCGTACTTGCTATGGCAAAAGCAGCAGAAATAGAAGAGTGGATTAATCATAAAGTTTATCGTGCTGTTCCATTACCTTTTGTTGCAGAGTGCAAAAATTTAACCCCAATTTATCCCGATCATTCCTTTTTACGCACTTTATTTGATGCATTGGGGGGCACATTGGTGCTGGATAAGGAAGAGCACTTTAATCTTTTTATGACGGCTGGTTCACTTATGGGAGTATATTTTAATTTTATAGAAACCGCTCATCAATGGTTTATAACACAGGGGTTAAAAAAACAGCAATCAGCAGAGTTTCTTACCATGATGTTTGGAAATCTTACGGATGAAATGCGTAAAATTATGGCAACGGATCATTCTGCATTTCTCGATTTTGCACTGCTTGAAAAAGAGTTTTCAACAAAGGGTGGAACAAATGAATTTTTGTCAAATTACTTTTCTCATCAAGGGGGAAGGAATGCTTTAACAACAGCTCTTGAGGCTACTTTGCAAAAAATGAATGCTTCTAGAAAGACTTAACCAACATTTTTTATCAGCTCAATAAGAAAGAGCTAAATGTTGAGATTGATATCAAGAAAATTCATATCGAAAAATGCTTTTTTTACACCTGAAAAAGATACCACCTTATGAAAAGAATTGATTTTTTAAATATTTTTTACAACCGTTTACAATTTTTCTAAATTATTTTTATTTTCTGTCTTCTTTTATCCTCAATACCAATATTTTTTTTCTACCTCATGGCTCTATCTCTTCAATTTGGTTCCCCTTCAGGTTATCCAAACGCATGAATAATTTTTTGTTTATTTAACCTATATACTCCACTCACACATTAAAACTTCCCCTTACAAAGAAGCAACTATTTTTATGTCCTTCATGATTGTGTTTTAATATCTTAAACAAACATCCATTCAAAAGAGTTGATTTTTTATTTGATCAACAATTTTACGATACAGGTTAGTATGCTCTGTACTAGGCTTAGCAACAAAAATAGGGATCCCCTCATCTGAAGAAAATCGTAAAGCTGCATCAAGCGGTATTTCCGCTAAGAAAGGGACTTCTCGACGTTCCGCTTCTGCCCGTGCACCACCATAGCCAAAAACATCATAGCGTTTTCCCGTATCAGGAGCGATAAAATAACTCATATTCTCAATAATTCCTAAAATAGGAACATTGACTTTCATAAACATTTCTATTGCTTTACGCGCATCCACTAAAGCAAGATCTTGGGGCGTAGAGACAACCAACGCACCTGTTAATTGTACCTGTTGTGCAAGCGTTAGTTGTGCATCCCCTGTACCGGGCGGCATATCAACGACTAAAACGTCCAGAGGTCCCCATAAAACGTCTCGTAACAATTGCGTTACCGCTGCCATAACCATAGGACCACGCCATACTACCGGCTTTTCTTCCTCAACCAAAAATCCCATCGACATCAATTTAAGTCCGAATTTTTCAAGAGGTTGAATCTTTTTTTCTCCAATGAGCTGTGGTTTTTGATTAACAAGTCCTGTCAAACGCGGCAAAGATGGACCATAAATATCAGCATCCATCACCCCCGTCTTGAAACCAGAATCTTGTAAAGCTAAGGCGATATTTATTGCCATCGTCGATTTTCCGACCCCTCCTTTTCCAGAAGCAACAGCAATCACATGCCGCACACCTTCTATGGGCATTTTGATCGGTAAGAGATTTGCTCTCCGTCTAGGTGCTGCCTTTGTTGTTTTTTCTGCTGTAAGTGTGACAACAACAGATTTCACTCCCTCCAAAGCACATACCATCTTTTCAGCAGAACGACGCAATGATTCCCATTCTTGCACACCTCCATCAGGAACTGTAATGGAAAAAAAAACCTTACCATCAGCAATCAATATTTCTGAAAGAAGCCCCAACGACACGATATCACTTTCAAGATCTGGTCCTTTGATTTTACGTAATACGTTGCGGACAGCCTCACTTGTAATAGAATCCACGTTCTTTCCTCTCTATAAAAATACCAGCAAATATAAGCATAAGAACGAAAAATACTTACAGGTTCATCACCTGATAATTTTCTACTTTACTCAAAATTATAAAGTATAAATTACTTATATCTTTTCTCTTTAAAAATATGAAACCATCCTTAAATAAAGAATCTCAAACATAAAATCTGCTATAAAATCCTATCAATCGTGTTTGTCTACAACCACTTTAATGAATGTTCTGATAAAAATTTTGTAAAAACAAAAACTGAAAAAATTTTTAATATTAAAGGATACTTTAAATTGAGTATACAATAATCAGTCACACTTTCTTTAATTCTTTAACGCCCTAGTCATTTATTTTCTATAGACTTAATCGTTATTTCTGACACTCTTACAGTATCGTAAAAAAAGTATCACAGACGATTATAAGGTGTTTTGTATTCTTTCAAGAGCGAGAAAAACAATCTAAGATTGACTTTTTTTATATTTTTCCTTATGGGTTAACAGCCGTATGATAGGATAAAATCGTTCATCTCGCGCATAACTGCTCATAAAACGAAGATTAAGAAGGGCCGCACTCCGCGGTATTTAAATAAATGAAACGTACTTACCAACCCTCTAAACTTGTCCGTAAACGCCGCCATGGGTTTCGTGCACGCATGGCTACAGCTGGAGGACGTAAAGTTATTGCTGCAAGACGTGCTCGTGGACGTAAGCGGCTCTCTGCTTAACCATTTAAATTTTCACAACCGTTGAGGATTGCTCACCATTTCTTCGTTGTGAAACTTTTGTTATGAACCTCTAATGCCTGCTTGCAGGCATTTAGTGAAATTGCGAAATGTTCTTTTATGAAGAAAAAACATCCCTGCCGTATTCGCAAAAGAGCAGACTTTTTGGCTGTCCGTACAGGAGAAAAGCGGCGTGGTCCTTTATTTTTGCTCGAAGTTAAATCTCGTGAACAAACAACAGAAAGAAAAGATTCTCTTGTTGCACGTGTAGGCTTCACTGTTACTCGTAAAAACGGTAATGCTGTGAAACGTAATCGTATCAAAAGGCGCTTGCGTGAAGCCGTAAGAGTTGGTGTAACAAACCACATGGAAGCAGGAACAGACTATGTCATTGTAGCATATCGTGATGCGTTACATGCGCCTTTTACATCCTTAATTAGTGAATTAAATCGGCGAATAAAACCAAAAATAAAACATCAGCAACAACAACAAGGGTGTACGGATGGAATATAACCGCAATTTCTTTATCGCTATTGGCTTATCTTTCGTAGTGCTCATCGCATGGCAATTTCTTCATGTTGCTCCCAAACAAGCAAAGTTACAAAAACAACAAGTCATCACACAGCAATTGTCAAAACAACAATCAACCCTTTCTACTACCACGACGAATTTTTCTGACGATACCTCAACGCATCAAGCAACATCTATCATCGAACAGCCAATGACACCTGAAATCCGGAAAGCTGTATTGGCCAAAACAAAGCGTATTGCGATCAAAACCAATGAACTGGAAGGCTCTATTAATCTTGTTGGAGCACAATTTGATGATCTTCACCTCAAAAAATATCGTTTAACAGTCGATAAAAAATCACCGGAAATCGATTTGCTGAATCCTAAGGGTTTCAAAACGACCTACCTTGCTGAATTTGGTTTTGCAAGTGCATCTTTACCAGCAAAAGCTTTGCCACAATCGGATACACAATGGCAAATAGAGGGAAACAATACAATCCTGACTCCTTCAACACCCATCACTTTAATTTATAATAATGGACAAGGACAGATCTTCCGGCGTATTCTTTCTGTTGATGATCATTTCATGTTTACCATTGAAGATTCTATCAGCAATGAAAGTGATCAACCAATATATCTCTCATCCTATGCCCGCGTTGCACGTGCAGCACCACCAGAACATACAAATGCAACCTATTTACTTCATGAAGGTATGATAGGTATTGCAGGAGATTCGCTCAAAACTGAAAAATATAAAACCTTAGCAGAGCTTGACCCGAATCCTGATAATGGGCAGAAGAGTATGACTTTCTCCAAAGTAACAGGAGGTTGGATTGGTATTACCGATAAATATTGGGCTGTAGCAGTTATTCCCCCGCAAAATAAAGAATATACAAGCCGTTTTATTTATTTTGATCGTTTGCAAACGCATTATCAGTCTGACTTGCTAGGATCGCTTTTAACGATTGCTCCAAATGAAACAAAAACTATTACAAATCGGCTTTTTGCTGGTGCAAAACAAGTTGAAATTATTAATAACTATCAAAATGATCTAAAAATCAAAAAGTTTGCTCTTTTAATTGACTGGGGTTGGTTTGATTTCATCACCAAACCAATGTTTTCTCTCATTGATGTTCTTTATAAACAAACAGGAAATTTTGGTATCGCCATCCTTCTTGTCACAGTGCTCTTAAAAACTCTTCTTTTTCCTCTAGCCAATAAATCTTATAAATCTATGGCACGCATGAAGCTTTTACAACCGCGGTTGCTAGAAATAAAAGAAAAATATCCCGATGATAGAACCAAGCAACAACAAGCAATAATAGAACTATATAAAACCGAAAAAATTAATCCCCTTGCTGGTTGTTGGCCAATGTTGGTTCAATTCCCAATATTCTTTGCTCTTTATAAAGTTCTCTATATCACCATTGAAATGCGCCATGCCCCTTTCTTTGGCTGGATTAAAGATTTAGCGGCACCCGATCCAACTTCTCTTTTTAACTTGTTTGGTCTCTTACCGTATACAACTCCAACATTCCTTATGATTGGTGCATGGCCTTTGATTATGGGAATAACGATGTTTTTACAAATGCGTATGAATCCCGCTCCTCAAGACCAAACCCAAGCGATGATATTCACATGGATGCCTGTTGTCTTTACTTTTATGCTCGCCTCTTTCCCTGTTGGTCTCGTTATCTATTGGGCATGGAACAATATATTATCAATCATTCAGCAAGGTATCATGATGAAGCGCCAAGGAGTTAAAATTGAGCTTTTCGATAATCTGAAAACCATGTGGAGAAAATCACCCAAAAAAGAAGTGCATGAATGACAAGAGATTCTTCCCTTTCTGGAATTTTTTCTCGCAATTGGATTTTTATTCGTGGTGTACCAGCAATACGCTTTCTCCCCCCTGAAGGACCACCAGAAATTGCATTTGCAGGACGTTCCAATGTTGGAAAATCATCTTTAATAAACGCACTCGTCGAACAAAAAAGCTTAGCACGCACCTCAAATACACCAGGACGAACTCAAGAGCTTAATTATTTTGTCCCCGATGGCTTCAGTGGGCAGCTGGGAGATCTTCCCCCTCTAGCATTAGTAGATATGCCTGGTTATGGTTTCGCTGCTGCTCCTAAAAATCTGGTTGATGCGTGGACAAATTTGATTTTTAGCTATTTACGGGGGCGCACAACATTAAAACGTGTATATATCTTAATTGATTCACGGCACGGAATCAAAAATAATGATGAAGATGTTCTTGCTCTCCTTGATAAAGCAGCCGTTTCTTATCAAATTGTTTTGACAAAAAGCGATAAAATCAAATCAAATGCCTTGGAAAAATTAATTATAAGCACACAAACAAAGCTTCTCAAACGTCCGGCAGCTTATCCTGAGCTTCTTGTAACCTCTTCAGAAAAAGCTCTCGGTTTAGAAGAATTACGTGCTGCCATTTTGCAAACCATCGCATAAAAGAACAATTGCTATTATTAACAATTTATTAATTATAATTACTAGCAGCTGCTAATGATCTTGTACTTCTAGTCAAGCATCTTTATAAAAATGATTACTTGAAAGAATTCTCATCAACTCTATTTGATAGTGTAAATTATGCTGACACTTTTTCACTCTCCCCTATCCGCTGCCTCGCGCTTCATACGCCTCATTCTTGGGGAATATGGTGTAACCACTCAACTGATTGAAGAATATGAATGGGCAAGAAGACACGAATTTCTAGCCCTCAATCCCGCTGGTCATGTTCCTGTTTTTCTCGATGAACACGAGGTTCCATTATCAGGTCCTCTTGTTATCTGCGAATATTTAGACGAAACACATGGAAGTTTACGACAAGACAATAAGCTCTTTCCGGAAAATCCTTTAGATCGTGCGGAAGTACGCCGTCTCAATGACTGGTTCTTAAATAAATTCGAAAATGAAGCAACGCGCCATATCGT
This sequence comes from Bartonella sp. TT67HLJMS, assembly GCF_042193375.1. Taxonomy (NCBI): domain Bacteria; kingdom Pseudomonadati; phylum Pseudomonadota; class Alphaproteobacteria; order Hyphomicrobiales; family Bartonellaceae; genus Bartonella; species Bartonella sp. TT67HLJMS. The sequence goes on along the minus strand of NZ_JBHILP010000008.1, from coordinate 82,886 downwards.
ACGAGAACGAATCCATAAACGTGAAATGCCACTTGCCATTGGTGGTGGTGCTCCTAATTCACAAATTTTACGCAATGCACGTGCCAATATTTTACCACATATGAACTATCTCAACTGGCTCTGTGCCTCTCGCGATAGCTTAGTCGGTTCTACCTTGTCCTATGCAGACCTAGCAGCAGCAGCCTCTATTTCTGTACTTGACTTTCTAGGGGAAATTGACTGGGAACAATCTCCTGCTGCCAAAGACTGGTATATGAGAATTAAATCACGCCCTTCTTTTCGTTCTCTTTTAACAGATCGCGTCCGCGGAATTGTTGCAAGTGCTCACTATGCAGATCTTGATTTCTAGCCTTCTCCCACAAACAAAAGTAAAAACGATATTTTATCTACAGGATATTTATAGGCTTATGAATTTTTATGCATGCGTATAAACAATACGATAATACATTGATTTAGAATCATATTAAACAGAGAATAAGCCCCCCATAATATTTTCTTATTTTATCCCCCCTTATAATGCATGAAAAAAATCACTTTCTTGACGTGTTACAAAAAGATTAGCATAGGAATAATAAGAAAGGATTTTAAATACTCTCTTTAAATATAAGAGCTGTAGCATCACTGGAAGCTAGGAAAATGAAATAACAATACTTAACGCATGTTATCCTCCATTCTCCCCAATATATGAAAAAACGCATTACATAACATATATACTCTTTGCTCTATAATAAACAAAGCCTCATCATGCGTTTTTACAACATAACAATTTTTTCAACTGACTTTCCTAAAAGATAAAGAATCCGACCAACTCTCGTGTGTAAACAATCCAACTTCTTGTTGGTCCCTTATTTCCACCCCCCTTTTACGTAATTTTATTAATAAATAACATATTGATATAAAATGATTAAATAATCTTTTTTTTAACTTGAATCATCAATTCCAAATACCTTTTTCTCATTACCTTCATCAAATTTGAAACAATCAAAATCGCTTGCTTATGCGTCACACATGGAATTGGTTCGTGAAAAAATATTAAAGAAAAGAATGGAAATGCCTAAGTACCAAGGATTGTTAAAACATTAAAGGCTAACAAAACGTACGCTAGTGCTAATTTTCTCTTTTATGAAGCATAAAGATAGTGGCGCAGAATAGATTTTATATTATTCATGGATACTCTCTCGTGATACCACTCACGAGCACTATCATAAAATAAGTTTAGAAGTATTGAGAAATATTTCTTTAAGACAAGCGCATGAATTGACAACATAAGTGTATTTGTTTGGGATATCTTGTTTTGCATGAAGAACGCCCCTCCCCTTAAAGAACGAAAGAAACAAAAACGTGAAGTAATACACTATCTTCATTAGGTTTCATAAGAAAACCTTACTTAGGAATATTCATCACACACTCTAACGAAAAACATCTCTACTTAGATTTGTAGATCATATATTACTTTCTCTAAACAACAATGTTTTACAGCACAACAAGATAAATTAAAGCAGGAAATTTTTTTCCTATAAAGAAAAAGAACCATTGGAAAGAAGGCAAGAATTTGCCTATACTGCACAGTGAAATGTCATAAGGAGATAAGAATGCGCCTTACAGTTGTTGGTGCAAATGGAAGAATGGGACGTGAACTGATTACAGCAATCCAACAGAGGAGAGATGTAGAGCTTTGTGCTGTTCTTGTACGCAAAGGCTCACCGTTTGTAGGAAAAGATGCCAGTGCCTTAATTGGTTCAGATTCTCTTGGGATTGTCATTACTGACGATCCTGAAAATGCCTTTTCTAACACAGAAGGTATTTTAGATTTTTCTCAACCAGAAGCCAGTATTCTTTATGCTAACTACGCTGCTCAAAAAAGCCTTGTCCATATTATTGGCACCACAGGATTTAGCAAAACAGAAGAAGAAAAAATTGCAGATTTTGCGAAATATACAACAATTGTCAAATCCGGAAATATGAGCCTTGGAATAAATCTTTTGGCCAACCTTGTAAAGAAAGCCGCTAAAGCATTAGGCGCCGATGATTTTGATATCGAAGTTTATGAAATGCATCACGCGAACAAAGTTGACGCCCCTTCTGGAACAGCCCTTCTTCTTGGCCAAGCAGCAGCTGAAGGGCGCAATGTTATGCTTAAAAATGTACGTGTCAACGAACGCAATGGTCATATAGGTAAACGCGAAAAAGGCTCCATTGGCTTTTCTTGTTCACGTGGTGGAACAGTTGTTGGAGAACACAGTGTCATTTTTGCCGGTTCCCATGAGCGCATTATTCTTTCACATACAGCGCAAGAACGCTCTATCTTTGCCAATGGCGCATTAAAAGCAGCTTTGTGGGCAAAAAATCATGAAAACGGTCTTTATTCAATGCTCGATGTTTTGGGATTGAACGATGAATTTTAAACAATCAATAGAATAGAGGCAATTCATAATGGAACGCATACTTGTACTAATTCGTCATGGACAAAGTGAATGGAATCTCAAAAACCTTTTTACCGGTTGGAAAGATCCCGATTTAACAGAAAAAGGTCATGCAGAAGCGATAGCAGCAGGAAAAAAACTGAAAGAATATGGTTTGAAGTTTGATATCGCTTATACATCTGCCTTACAGCGTGCTCAAAAAACGGCTCAGCACATTTTAGAGCAAATGGGACAATCAGATTTAGAAGTGATAAAAAATCCCGCATTAAATGAACGTAATTATGGTGATCTTTCTGGTTTAAATAAAGATGAAGTACGCCAACAATGGGGACAAGAGCAAGTGCAAATGTGGCGCCGCTCTTATACGATTGCGCCCCCGAATGGAGAAAGCCTACGCGACACCGGTGCGCGCATCTGGCCTTATTATCTTTACCACATCCAGCCTCATATTTTGCGCTCCCAAACTGTTTTGATCGCAGCGCATGGAAACTCTCTTCGTGCTCTTATTATGGCACTTGAAGGTCTCTCCGGTGAGGAAATTATATCTCAAGAATTAGCGACCGGCATTCCTATTATTTATACATTTAATCCGGATTCAACAATTTTATCGAAGACAGTCCTCACACCTTAAACTTCTAAAATCATGATCTCCCAAAAAATCAATTCAATCGTTTTAAGCTAAAAAAATAAATTCTATAATTTCATTGACAGAATTGCTTGATACGCTTAGATCAATTTTATGAGCCCAGATGGCGGAATTGGTAGACGCGCAGGTTTCAGGTACCTGTGCCGCAAGGCGTGGAGGTTCGAGTCCTCTTTTGGGCACCATTTTCATCTTTAATATATTGAAATACATAGATTTTTTCTTTAAATAACCATTTTAAGACCACCTTTTGAACCGCCTTCTACGGTTTATACAACTTTACCTAATTTACTCCTATTTTCTCCTTATTTTTCTTTGGAGTGACGGTTAAGATCTCTTTCTTTCTCCACCTCACTGCTCTACCTAGCTTATATAGTTCTGGAAATACCCCTTTGAAATACCTAATTACAAATCGTGGTTGTGGATACACTAAAAAGCTTTGCACATTCACGGGTTGTTACATATCTATCTCCATCATCAAGTATCATCTCATTACCTTTCTCTTTTTTATGTTATACAAATGGGCGAGGGTGTTGGGGGAAGAAACCCCATAGGTTTAAGCAGCTTTTGTCAAAATCTTTTGCATCTCTTGTTCTATTTCCGCTAAGAAGGTTTCAACAGTTTTATTGATCTCTTCAATGTGTTTCTCATCACGGAGGATGCGTTTGATTTTCATTCTCAAACCAGTAGATTTACCTACAAAGTTTGGATTATAGCTAATGAAATCACACCATTTGCATCCTATGCATGCCATTTGGAATTGCATCTGCGCGTGATATTCAGGCTTGATTTCGTCATACACAAAAAAACAAAGATGAGTCGTTGATTGTGGACATTTGACTTCAATTAAACCGTCTTCTCCAATAAGCCCCTTTTGTAAAGGTGAATCGTGATGGAGAAATCGTAGAATAGCCAGCAAGCGCAGCTGTTACAAGTATCATTGCTAAAACTGATTTTACACATGGCTTTTGGCATTCTCCTTAAAACAAAGTAATCAATGGCATTGTTGGAACTGCGCGTCCAATTGATTTTTCCATTGATGATAGATCAAGCCGCGCCAACCTTCTCAATGAACAAACCATCACAACAATTATCCGCGAAAACGATTATCGTCTTTGGGGCAATTGCACTCTTTCAAGTAATACAAAATTTGCTTTCTTATCGGTGGTGAGAACCGATGATATGATCAATGACGCCATTTTGCGTGGGCATCTATAGGCTGTCGACCGCAATATCAAAAAAAACTACATGAGTGACGTGAGTGAAAGCGTCATCCATATGGATAAAGAGGATACATGATAGGTTATAAACCAGATGTAGAGCCCCTCATTAAAAAGGTTGCTTAAGTACCTCCCTTCCCCCATCTTTAAAAGTGGGAAGCAGATCAAGCTGCTTCTTCTAAAGCCGCTTGTTCCTTACAATTATTTTGGATAGGCGTTAAGCTAATCTGCAAATTTAAAGCACTCAAAACACTGAGAAAAGTAGAAAGTCGTGGGTCACCCTTGTCGCTTAAAGAACGATAAAGAGACTCTCTTGATAACCCTGTATTTTGAGCGATTTTACTCATTCCTTGATTTTTCGCTATTATGCCAAGAGCATGCGCAAGATACTTGCTATCCTTGCTTTCAAGAGCATCTTGTAAAAGAATTTTCTGAGTCTCAGGCGTTTTGAAATATTCCCTTGTATCAAACTTGGTGATTTCCATTTTTTATTTCCTTTACTAATTAAAGAGCTTTTTCAATATCTTTTTGCTGAGTAGATTTATCGCCGCCATTAAGTAACAAAATAATCTCTTTTCCTTGTTTGAAAAAATAAACACGATAGCCTAGTCCGCGATTTATTTTTAATTCTCCAATTCCACGAAAGAATTTTGCGTTACCAAGAAATCCTGTTTCTATTCTTGCAATCCGTGTAACAACATGTGCTTGCGCAATCTCATCTTTTAAATAATCTAGCAATTTCATAAAGTATTTTGTTTTGTACACTGTAAATAGTTGTGTCTTATCAGATACAGAATAAATACTGTCAAATACATTATTTTGTTCCAGTGAAAAAGCTACATAGGTTTTAACAAGCCATCCTTTCGAATGAGAAAAATGTCAATTTTTTAATCCAGCTCTGCTTTTTGCGGAGCTTTTTTTATGAAGAAGCATATGCGAAAATATCATCAGAAGGACTTGCACTCATTAAACAATGGGAAGGTTTGCGTTTGAACGCCTATAAAGATGCCATTGGGGTGTGGACAATAGGTTATAGACATACAAACAGTGCTGGAGGCAATTTCTCGTAAAGAAATCCCCCCCCTTGCCCGACGCAAATTTTCTTTTTGTTTTTGGTGAATTGGGTCAATTCCTTGATCCCAAAAGTCATAACAAGCTGAAGCCTTGAACCGTGCTTCTTTTAAAGATACATTGCTACAAAAGCCTAATCCCGTTTCTCGTCGTCTTTTATTGAGGTCAAACCTAAAAATCCATCATCCTTGATCTGATGCAGTTTTTATAAGCCATAAACCAGCTCTGTCAGCATATTTGCCTTTAGATAGATTTTTTACAGATAAGACTAATAGCTTATCACATGTTCTTATTTTTCGAACCACCTTTTAAAAGCCACCTTTTGAATCGCGCTTGGAGCACTTTCATCTGATACCAAGATTATATTAAAAAAAATAATAAATAAAATAAAAACAATTAGTTATTAAATAGAAAAAAGATAAACCGCGCTATCAGGTGATATTGTAGAGAATTCTAAGGGAAAAAATTGGTGCATAAACGTGCACGCCATCCGCACCACTCTATGTGAATTTTCTTTATCTTCTAATTGTTTAGATAGAAAAACTATCTTTCAGTTTACTTTTTTTTACGCTATAATGATATTATCATATGATAACGTAATAATACAAAAAACGAATCATTCAATCTTTGCAAATAAATATTTTAGCTACACCTTGTGAACCAAAGAATTTTCATTCTTAACAATTAAGAATTTAAATAATTCTTTCTTATCTCCTCATCATCACTCAAAATCAAAGACCCTTTCTCACCATAAAATAGCATTTACAATGCATAACATTAAAAAAATAAAGGCCCTATCAAAGAGATAGGACCTCTTAAATTTAAGCTCCTTTATCCTACAAAGCTAGAATTTGTAAGCTATTCCTGCGCGAAAATCATTCGTCTTATACTTAACTTCAATCTCGTCTTTAAATTTCTTTTTACCAAAATCTGAATAACGATATTCCGCACGCACAACAAGATGATCTGTCATTGCAAAATCAACACCACCACCGAGAGTATAACCAATCATCGTTTTTGTTACATCCGATGTCCTATTAAAGGGCTCACCTCCCGTAATTACTGTCGACAAAATATCTTGAAACTGTCCATAAGCAACACCACCAGCAATATAAGGCATCACACGCCCCGCAGAAAATCCAACACGCACCCGTGTAGCACCTGTCCATTTTTGTTTTAACGTATGATTAAAAGTTAAACTATCTTTATCCTCTGCAACAGAGCGAGACAATCCTCTACCCTGTCTACTGACAAGTTTTGCCCTTTTTCGACTTTTTTCTTCAGTACCCGATCCTTCAGTACCCGATCCTTCAGTGCCCGATCCTTCAGTGCCCGATCCTTCAGTACCCGATCCTTCAGTGCCCGATCCTTCAGTACCCGATCCTTCAGTACCCGATCCACCAGTGTCAGGACCACCAGCACTCGATTCATCAGCATAAAATCTTGTTTTTGTATCCTTTTTTTCCGTTAAAAGCATATCCGTATCAATCCCAACAATAAAATTATTACCGAGATCAAAATTAACACCCGCATAAAAACCACCTATAAATCCAGAAAGCTCAGGCATATCCTGTTTCTCGACAGGTACCCATGGTTTACTTTTACTCTCCTCATCAGGATAGAGAGGAATATCAACATCACGCGTTATTGCAGAAGTCTTACCTGAAAAGCCACCCACTTGCCCCCCGAAATAAATACCTGCCCAAGAAAAAGGTGAAGAAGCAACAACTTCTGAGGCAACATGTACTGGCTCTTCATGAGCCACCACATCTGCAGCCTGTACTATAGAAGGTGAAATCAAAGAAAAAACAGATGCTGTTATAAATTTTGTATTCATAAAATTATACCCCATTGCTAAATTTAAATATAATCAAAAATCACATTTAGAAAAACAAAGTTTTATAAAATATTATGCTGCAAAATCGCATGTACTCCTTTATAGTTACATATAGTTACATTTAAATCTATCACTAGATTGGTATATCTTTACATCAAAATTTAATATTATCAAATAAATTTTAAAATATTAGAATAATGAATACTTTAGATAATAAATATTTAATAAAAATACCTATTATATTTTTTAATGAGGAAATATAAAACATTTTGTATCAAAACAAACGCAAAAAAATCACAAAACAGTATATTTTACACCTTTTTTCGTAAGAAAAATTCTAAAAATGGTGTAAATATTTTTAGAAAATAGATATTTATTAAAAATATTATAAATACCTCAATATTCTTATATCCAAAATGCATACTGTAGATTCTATATAGTATAAAAATATACTTAATTTATACTAAAATCATACCTTTTTTCTACCATTTTTAAAGGATGAGATTATTAATACGACAATATCATTGTCCTTCTAAATCTTATCTCCAAATAAAAATTCTCAATCATTTTATTTAAAAATTGCTCTTCCCCGACTGATTTCTATATTATCATCTGCCTTTATTGCAAAACGGTCTTTATTAGGAAAAGTTATAAAACATCCCTTCATACAAATTGTAATTGTTTGATGAGTATTTAAAGAAACTTTTGAAGGTATACTTCCCTCGACAACAATGAGAGATTGTACCTTTAAATCTGTATTCTTCACTGTTGCGGCAAAAGCTGGTATGGTAAAAATATTCAACAGAATAACTGTACTCAAAGCATAAATATATTTCAGCATTCTAAGATTCCTTCCTCAGCAAAACGCTTATATAAGACAAATCGAAGAGCATTGGTCACATGAGAAGGTGAAGTAATATTAGGCACATAAATAGCTAAATTAAAGGAAAAACTCTTATGATCAAATGCTGTAAAACTCACCTGCGGGGTAGGATTTTTTAAAATGCCTTCTGTCGCAAAAGCAATCTCCAACAAAATTTCAGCAACATGCTCTGGAGCAACCTTAGATGATACTGTAACAGGTATATCAATTCGTCCTACTTTATTACGTCTAGTCCAATTACTAACGTTGTTATTAATAAGGCTTGAATTGGGAATAATAATCGTCTTACGCTGAATGGTTTCAAGTTCCGTTGCACGCACACTAATACGCTTAACAACACCACCTACTGCTCCAGATTCTATATAGTCTCCTATTTTAAATGGTCTTCCAACTAAAATAATAAGTCCAGAGACAAAGTTTTGGACAATATTCTGTAAACCAAAACCTATACCAAGTGAAAGTCCTCCAGCAATGAGAGCGAAATTTCTAAGATCCAAACCTGCCATTGACAATCCCGTCAAAGCAGACACAACAACGCCTCCATAACTTATCACTGTTTTGATAGAATTACGTATACCAGAATCGAACTCTCCATGAACCAACACCACACTATCTAACCAACCAATAAATCGGCGAATAAGAAACCAGCAAACACAAAAAGAAATAATTCCTGTTACAATAGAAATCAAAGAAAGAGTAATATTTCCAATCTGAAAACCGGTAACCAATTGCCATAATACTGCTTTCAAATCAGAATAGGAAAATCCAAACTGTACAGCAATTGGCATTGCACAAAATACAACAACAAATAAATTGAGAAAAACGCTCACAAAAACTCCCAATTGATTCATCGTTTTTTCTTCTAAATGAAACCTCTGCATCAAAAGATGACCAACCGTTGTTTTCATAAATTGGCCTTTAGTTCCAAGTGCTTGAGCGCTTTGTATTCCTAAATACATGAGAACTAAAAATGCTCCACCAATCATAATTTGCTGCATAATAAAACGTGCAAGACCAACATAACCTAAAAGATTCAACACAAAGAGCAGTAACCCCAAGCCAATAAGAGGAATGCGTATATAAAATGGCCAAAAGTATGGTTCTTTTTTTTCTCCTTGAAAACGCTTACGTCTAAATCGCAAAGGTACAAATGATATTATAAACAGCAATATCGCTACAAGAAAAACAGCAATAAAACTTTTAGCAATTGTCAAAGATAGAGGCGCTGAAATGATTTGATAAATACTATCAAGAACAGCATCAAATGCCAACACACCCGCTAAAGAAGTGAGTAAAATCACTAATTGATAAGCAGACGATGGTGCAATACTGAGAAGACGCGCATGGGGCATATTCGAAGATAAAAGAACAATTGCTAAGCGATTGATTAAAAATACTAAAATAATCTGACAACCTATCATATCAAAAACTGTTGTAAGCTTACCTAGATCTAAGTTAAAACTACGAAACAAAAACAACACAAGATAAACGCAAAAAGTACATATAAGCGAAGGTAAGAGAACTGAAATAAAGGCGATCAATAAGCGTTGTAAATAAGATATTTCCTCATTAGACTTCCTAAAGTGGCAATACACATGAACAAGAACTTTTCGAGAAAAATACGAAAGACCCAAAGTGATAAAAAGTGGAATTAAAAAGGAAAGAAATAGTTGTAATAACTTGAAATAAAATATAAAACTCCACCAAGAATTTAACAACAAAAGAAAATCGGATGAAGCCTCTTTTGTTTTTTGGGCGAGCTGTTGAACCATCGGAATCGAAAACTCAAGCCTATACGTAAGCGTGCGTTTAAAAAGCTCCCGAGATTGAGAAATAGAAAGTTCAGCTATTCTATTTGCCGCTAAGAAAATTTCTTCGAAACGAAGCATGATACTGTTAATTTTAGCTTTTTGCTCTATCAAGTAAGAATATTCTTTCACTGAGCTTTTCATTTTTTTTACGTCACGATGAAGCTCTGTTAATTGATCAAGAAGTGTATTAATCTCATTAAGAGGAGGACGCAAAACAAATGCTGCCTCAATAGCACGTTCACTGATATCTTGTGCACGTAACCGCAATTCTTCTAAAGAACGCTCATCTTCTGACTTTCTGTCAAAATCTCTTTTTAAAGTTTCACTATTTTCTTCAAGAGTCTCAATAATCAACTGTTGTTGTTGAATAATTTTATCAACTGAATAAGAATCTATTGTTTGTTCGACAATTGTATTTTGTGCACCCCTATTCCCCCATGCACCAGAATTAAATACAAAGATAATCCCCAAAAGAAGGAAAAGTATGTGGATGTTTTCTCTACAAAATGAATACATATCGACCTTATGCGCACAAAAAGGATTTTATCCCCCCCTCCTTAATATGGTATAAAGCAGATATTTTCAACTTTTGTAGAATAATCTTATAAAAGCTTTCCCTTATCCTATAATACTGATAATAAGAGAAAAGGATAATAAATAAGCTGAACTCAATAAGATTAAAGAAGGCACTCTAGCATGTGTTTTTTGCACCTCTATTGCAAAAAAGAAGATTTTCTTCCTTTGACAACTTGGATTTTTCTATCCAGTTTAGGTGTATTCTTGACGAGCAACCTAGGAACGCGTGCTTATTTAATCAAACAATCACACACCAATAATATCATTAAAACGAATAGATTTGATTTACACAATAAATGTAATCAGTTGAATGTTACCACAACTGAAAACAAAAAACTTGTAACACTCCATACAGAATCTATTTTTACGAGAACCTTTCAAAAAATCCTAACATTGGATTTCTTTTTAATAAAGATTCCAGCTATTGATACACGATTTCGTAGCGTTAAAACGCAATATTTCTCAAATAAACGCGCTCCTCCTAATGAACACACTTAAATTCTCTTCCTTGAATTATAAAACGATCATCTTATTTTACTTGTGCTTTTAACTTTGAATAACTGTTAGATTGCCTATTAGCGGAATATATCATGCGTACACCTGGTTGGTTAACTACCCTTTATTGTTTTATTCTTTTAAGCAGCATTTATGTTGCCTTGCCCAATTTATTTTCATACGAACAAGTTAAAAACTCGAAATTCTTACCCGACACCCGTGTAGCACTTGGTCTTGACCTTCAAGGAGGCTCTTCTCTCCTGCTCGAGGTTGATAGCAAAACGTTAAAACGCGATCAGTTACACATAGTTTTAGGCAGTGTACGCAATGTATTGCGTGAAAAACAAATCCGCACCTCAAGTGTGCGTATCGTTGAAGATAGCATTATTGCCCTTATTTCTGATCCATCGCAAACTGAAAAAGCACTCTCTGCTTTGAAAACATTAATAACCCCCATACACAGTAGCTTTGGTACAACAGAACATAACATCACGATCAGTGCTCAAAATGAAACTCTCCGCGTCACATTAACGGAAGCTGGTATAAAAGACCGTGTAAGCAATGCTATTGAACAAAGCTTAGAAATCATCCGTCGCCGTATAGATCAAGTTGGTGTTTCAGAACCAGCCATCCAAAAGGTCGGAAATGATCGTATTATGGTCCAATTGCCCGGACTACAAGATCCAAAACAACTACGTGATCTTTTAGGAACAACCGCTAAGATGAGTTTTCATCTTGTTCCTTCTAATGTGGACCCCAATAATCCCCCTATAGGTGTTTCTATTCTTCCTGGATATACTGATGCAACACAGCATTATGCAATTTATGATCAAATCGCTTTAGATGGAAATGTCCTGAAAGATGCCCGTGCAGGTTTTGACCCCCAAATACCAGGGCGTTCCATTATTTCATTTACTCTAGATTCCGCTGGTGCAAAAATATTTGCCGATATAACACGACAAAATATTAACCGTCCTTTTGCCATTGTTCTGGATAATAAGGTTTTAACCGCTCCTACCATCAATAGTGTCATTCCCAATGGACAAGGTCAAATTACAGGAAACTTTGACCCCAAAGAAGCCTCAACTCTGGCTGCTCTGCTTCGTGCCGGTTCCCTCCCCGCACCACTCACGGTCATTGAAGAGAGAACCGTAGGTCCAAATCTTGGTGCTGATGCCATCCAAATGGGACTTTACACCGGCATAATTGGCTTTATTCTTGTTGCAATTTTTATTTTTCTTCTCTACCGCATTTGGGGATTAATTGCCAATATAGCACTAGCTCTACACACGATTTTAACATTTGCTGCACTGAGTCTTTTGGGAGCTACGCTTACGCTACCTGGTATTGCTGGTATTATTTTAGGCATCGGTATTGCCGTTGATGCTAATATTCTCATCAATGAACGTATCCGTGAAGAAAGTCGAAAAGGTGTGAGTGCTTTTGCAGCCCTAGATCGTGGATTTAAACACGCTTTTGCAACCATTGTTGATGCAAATGTTACAGCAATTATAGCGACTGTCTTACTATTTTGGTTTGGCACCGGTCCCGTTCGTGGTTTTGCCGTAACAATGTTGCTTGGTATTATCATCTCCATGTTTACAAATATCACCATTGTACGCATCATCATGATTTGGATCGTTCGTAAATGGAAAATTAAAAAATTGCATATTCACTCTGCTTTCAACATCATGCCAGAAAACACAACTTTCCACTTTATGAAAGCACGTTTCATTGGTATTGGCGTCTCAATTGTTTTATCAATGGCTTCAGTCTTTCTCTTTTTTAAGCCTGGATTGAACTTCGGAATTGATTTCATTGGCGGAAGCCAAATGAGTATTACCACGGAAGCACCAGCAGATCTAGCAACTCTGCGTTCCAAGCTTTCTACTCTTAATATTGGTGAAGTTACCTTGCAAAATATTGATAACGAAAACACCGTATTAATTCGCATGCAGAAACAAAGCGGTAGCGAAGCACAACAAACCATCGCCATTGATAAGGTCAAAACAGCTGTACAAAATATCTATCCCGATACCACATTCGATCAAATAGAAGTTGTTGGTCCCAAAATTTCAGGCGAGCTTGCCACAGCTGCTTTTACTGCTGTTATCCTTGCGGCTATTGCCATGTCTCTCTATATATGGTTACGCTTCGAATGGTTCTTTGCTATTGGAGCAATTATCACTCTCATTCTAGACACCACAAAAATGATTGGCTTTTTTGCTTTATTTCAATTTGATTTTAATTTAACGGCTATCGCTGCACTCTTAACAATTGTTGGATATTCTATAAATGATAAAGTTGTCGTCTATGATAGGATGCGCGAAAATATGCGTCTTTATAAAAAAATGCCGTTGCGCGAGCTGATTGATCTGTCAATTAATCAGGTTCTTGTACGTTGTTTTTTTACATCAGCCACAACAATTCTTGCTATGCTCCCCATGGCGATATGGGGTGGAAGTGCTGTTCATAATTTTGCATTGCCCATGGTCTTTGGGATTATTATTGCAACATCATCCTCTATCTTTATTGCTGCTCCTATTTTACTCCTGCTAGGGAATTGGTGGCGTGAGCGAAATAATCGTGCAAATACCAAAGTGAAATGAAAATGCCCTTTAATACGTATGATACATTTCGCTTCTCTTCTCATAGAAATATAGTCATTTTCATTCATTCGCTTTTTGATCAAGAATAGTAAATAATCCATGCTCCACGACACACCACTTATCACAACTATTGTTGCAGGTTTATGTTTAGCATTTCTCTTAGGAATGATTGCTAGCCGTTTGCGTATTTCACCACTTGTAGGCTATTTGTTAGCCGGTGTTATTGTGGGACCCAATACAGGCGGATTTAAAATAGATTCCGTCATCATTAATCAACTTGCTGAAATTGGTATTATTTTGCTGATGTTTGGTGTTGGGCTCCACTTTTCATTAAAAGATCTTTTATCTGTCAAAGCTATTGCTGTCCCCGCTGCTATTGCACAAATGGCATTTTCTACTTTTCTAGGTTTGTGCCTTGGTTTGATTATGGGATGGGGCTTCAGTGGTAGTTTGATCTTCGGCCTTGCTTTATCCATAGCAAGTACTGTTATCCTTCTACGTGCTTTGCAAGAGCGTCATCTTATTGAAACAGAAAAAGGACGCATTGCCGTTGGATGGTTGATTATTGAGGATTTAGCAATGGTCCTTATACTTGTCCTCATTCCTTCCTTGGCAAGTGCCCTCAGCAATACCAAAAAAGAAGCGTTGGATCCTCTTGTTCAATGGTTGGATTTAAGTATTTGGGGTATTTTTGGTCTCACCATCCTGAAAGTGATTGTATTTATTGCACTTATGCTCGTCATTGGGCGACGCGTTATCCCATGGCTTTTAAAAATGAGCGCACAATCGGGATCACGTGAATTATTTCGTCTTAGCGTTTTTGCTATTGCATTAGGAGTAGCTTTCGGAGCTGCTCATTTATTTGGTGTTTCTCTTTCTCTTGGTGCTTTTTTTGCTGGTATGGTCATGAGCGAATCAGAATTAAGCCACCGTGCCGCGGAAGAATCTTTACCACTACGCGATGCCTTTTCTGTTCTCTTTTTTGTTTCTGTAGGCATGTTATTTGACCCAGAGAAACTCTTAACTCATTTTTTTCCTCTCTTAGCAACCTTATTCATTATCGTAATCGGAAAATCTGCTGTTGCCTTTTTCATCGTTAAGGCTTTTCGCTATTCTAATGCAACAGCTTTGACTATTTCTGCAAGCCTTGCCCAAATCGGAGAATTTTCCTTTATCCTTGCTGGTTTAAGTTTAAGCTTAGGACTTTTAAACAATGACGCTCATGATTTAATTCTTGGAGGAGCAATTTTTTCTATTTTGCTCAATCCTCTTGTTTTCATTGCCTGTAATAAAATTAAAAAACGTCTAGAAAAAAATTCTGCATCTTCACAAAATGCCCAAACAATTATTGATATTGATCCACAAGATCCTGACCAAGATTTTTTACCGATGACCTTAAAAAATAACCATATCGTAATTATTGGCTATGGTCGTATTGGTAAATGTGTTGCATTATCTTTAATAAATAGAGGTAACCCTGTAGTGATCGTAGAAGAATCAAAACGCCTCTCTGATAAAGCGATTGCAGATGGCTTTGAGGCTATTTGCGGTAATATCATTCAACAAGAAATAATGAACGCAGCAAATATAAATAATGCACATAAAGTTGTTATTACAATGCGAAGCACCATTGAAGTAGGAGAATGTATCGTGAATATACGTGATATGAAGAAAGATATCCAGATAATCACACATGCATTATCCGACACAGAAACAGCATATCTCATTGATTTAGGTGCTGATGTTGTAGTAACGGATGATGAAGAAGTTGCCAATGGCATTATGGAGTATATAACGGAACGAAGATCTGTACAGAATGTGCTCAATCATGAAAATTTATAGAAAACATAAAATGGATAAAGAATCGTGAAAATAAAGCAATTTATATGGCCCTTGATTGGTATCTTAGCAATGCTGATATCTATTCGGATTCTTTATATGAAACTCTCTGCCATTTCATTTGGGGATGTATTGGAGCGCTTGAGCGATTTAAATGCACAGCACTGGTTACTAGCCTGTTTATGTTCCCTCCTAGCTTATGCTGCTCTTGCTGGATATGATCGAATTGCCTTACAACATCTAGGCCATAAAATTTCTTGGATTTTTATCGCTATATGTTCATTTACAACCTACGCTCTTTCACACAATATCGGTGCTTCAGTTTTTTCTGGTGCCGTTGTGCGCTATCGCGCCTATAAAATGAAAGGATTAAGCGGAACAGAAATCGCAATATTAGTAGGTTTTTGCTCTTTTACTTTTGTAATCGGCACAATCTTACTTTTGGGAATCGTTTTGGTGCTGCAACCCGAAATTATCACCCTCATTCATAAAGAACTTCCTGAATGGCTAGGGACAACGAGTGGAGCAATTTTACTCAGCTGTATAGCACTTTATACGTTTGGCAGCTGGCTTCAGTTAAAACCCTTACGCTTGGGTAAGAAAATTCAACTTTCCTATCCACGGTTGAAAATTGTTATTCAACAGCTTCTCATTAGCCCTCTAGAGCTTTTAGGAGCAGCAGGAATTATATATGCTGTTCTCCCACACAACGCAGATATTCATTTTATCTCTGTTCTTGGTGTTTTCCTAGCATCTTTTACAATAACTCTTCTCTCCAATGCTCCAGCAGGAGGAGTAGGAGTTCTTGAAGCTCTCTTCATAACAGGCATGCCCAATATAAATCCAACCGATGTTATTGCAGCACTTATTGTCTTTAGAATGTTTTATTTGATTATACCGCTCATCATTTCATTATTTGTGGTCGCCATTTTTGAAGCGCATCAATATTGGAAAAGAACCTCCAAAACACCACCTGAATAAATAAAAAGCTATCAGCGACTTCTTTTTTGTGTGCCTATAAAGATTATCATCCATGCTAAATTCGATTGTATATGTAAATTAATACAAACATTAATTGTATTAATCTTTTTTATATTGAAACTTGAAGGTCCCCTTTTATAAGAATCTTACTTTACAAAAAGCATAGAAATATTTATCTATTTTCCTTCAAAAAAACTCCCATAGACTTGAATATTAAAAGGACTATTTCATTATGTAATCGATTTGTATGTTGGATAAAACACATCATTGCAAAAAACAAATGCTCAAATTAAAAACCTCTATCTGAAAATAACTTTATTTTATTATTAAAAAAAGAAAAAGTATATAAATCAAGAATACTTAACCCTTTTAATAAAAGAATTTTTCCTAAACGATCATAATAAAAATACAAGGAAAAACTTTACGAAATTTTCATCTCTCAGTGCTCTTCCCCATTACACAGTAACACCCGTAAAAGCCATTGTTGCATCATCATCTTTATACTTAATAAAAGAGAAAGCCTGTGCCATTATACTATTTTTCCAATGTTGTGATAACTTTTGACGCTTAAGAACGTTAATAAGTATCATTTTTATGCTTTTCTTCAATAGTCTTTATCCACACGTTAATCTCATTTATAATGCAAAAGTAATAATTTTAATTAATTCATTATAAATCAATATATTATAATGATTCTGAGCAGCTTTCTTAATGTTTATCTTTTTAGCGGTTAAGCTAACGGGAAAACAGCATAACGTAACTGCACGGTTTAATATTTTAGAACTTGAATCCTTATTAAAGCTTATTTTCTATCGTTTAGCAGGTATTAGCTTTAAACTATTAAACTGATCTAATTTTATTCCTGTTATGTCCAGCTAATTACTTTGTTTTATTTTGATTCACCCTCTTGGAATACTGATGATTATTACAGAGATTTTTTGTTTAAGCGGGAGAGTTATCAAAAAATATCCACGCTGCTGACACAACTAAAATGTAAAGTCTCTTCTATCTTTAAACAATATGCCAAAAATCCAAAAAATTTTAGTCAATTTATATTAAAAGAAGTGAAAACTCTTGATTTTTATACCCCTTTAAATAACACAATTGTCGGTAAGAAACTTCTCCTTACCAATTGCGATTAAAAAAAAAGAAACAACATTAAAAGATCTTTAAGCCCCCTAAAAGTACAAAACCTGATGACTAAGCTATATCAACAATCTTTACTTTTACACAAACGCATATGGGAAAATCCTACTTCCCAATTTTATTTAGCAACTCGTATTTTAAAAAAATTTACGCAATCAATACGTTATTTATGGTATCAAATCAAATGGTGGGTGATGAGGGGATCGAACCCACGACCCGCTGATTAAGAGTCAGCTGCTCTACCGACTGAGCTAATCACCCATAAGCTTCCCGAAAGATGAGAATGAGCGTTTCTATAACGCTCCTAAGGATGGATGTCCAGATATTTTGTTGTTTGTTATATAGACTCATTGTCTGTAAGGTTAAAAATATGATATTCACCACTTGATCTTATATAAAAATAAACCCATTATAGGAAGCTTTATAAATAAATGTTCTGATTGTTATACAGAACCTACAGTTGGAGGATTATCGAGCATAATGCCCGAGCAAAATTTAGAGGAACCTTCTTGTGGTTGTAAGCGGGATGGGGCATCATTTTGTTTTATCAATAATCACATGCATTCAAGCAATATTTTGCTGTTGTTTTCGTTGAATATAAATTTTTTTACATTCAATGTTCATGATCCAATATACGAATAAAAGCCTATGAATTTTTTTTGTCAATCGCGCGCTTTTAAGCTTCTAAAAGGTAAGGAATGATGGAATGGATCACTGATCCCCATGCGTGGTTTGGTTTGATCACGCTGGTTTTTCTCGAAATTGTTTTAGGAATAGATAACCTTATCTTTATTGCAATTTTAGCTGAAAAATTGCCACTGCGTTTGCGTGACCGCGCACGCTTTCTAGGTCTTACTTTAGCACTAATTATGCGGCTCTTCCTTCTTACAGTTATCGGATGGGTTATGAGACTCGATAGGGTAATTCTTTCATTTTCATCTTTTGTCTTTAGTTGGCATAGCTTTATTTTAATCGGTGGTGGAGCCTTTTTGCTAGCAAAGGGAACGCTAGAATTACATGAAAGGTTAGAAGGGGTATCACATGAAAGAAAAACAGGCGTTGCTTATGCTGTTTTTTGGCAAGTAATTGTTCAAATCGTGGTGCTGGATGCCGTTTTTTCACTAGACAGTATTATTACCGCGACAGGTATGATTGCAAAAGAGCAGGCAACAGTTATGTATATCGCAGTCATAGCTGCTATGGGAGTAATGATGTGCGGATCTGGTGTTCTTATGCGTTTTATTAATCGTCATCCCACTATTGTAATCCTCTGTCTTGGTTTTTTGATGATGATTGGTTTCACTCTCATTGTTGAAGGATTTGGTTTTCATATTCCCAAAGGGTATTTGTATGCTGCTATTGGTTTTTCTGTTCTCATCGAAGCTTTTAATCAAATTGGACGTCGTAACCGTGAAAAAATGATTAAAACAAATGATCTACGCAGTAGAACAGCTGATGCTGTTTTGAGGCTCTTAGGAGGAGGAAGTAAAGATAGTCATCTTGCTGAGACTGTAGATGTTATTGCTGAACAGGCTGCAGCTTCTGAGTTGTTTAGACCAGAAGAAAAGGAGATGATTCGTGGTGTTCTCGATTTAGCTGATCGCCCTGTTCGCTCTATCATGTCGCCGCGTAATGAGATTGAGTGGTTAGATTTAAATGCTGATGAAAATGAAATGCGTGAAGAATTACAAAAGGTTAAACATAGCCGCTTAATTCTTGCGCGTGAAAAAGTAGATGAATTTGTTGGCGTTGCGTTGACAAAAGATCTTCTTTTGAATTTGGCTGAGGGGAAAAAAATTAATTGGAAAAAAGCTATGCGAGAACCCCTCGTTGTTCATGAAAATACAAGTGTTTTACGATTGATGGAGCAATTACGTCATTCTTCGATTCAGCTTGCAATTATTGTTGATGAGCATGGATCTTTTGAAGGAATTGCAACACCAACCGATATTCTTGAAGCTATTGCAGGAGACTTTCCTGATGACGACGAAGAACTCATGATCGCAGAACAACTTGAAAATGGCAGTCTTCTTGTCGAGGGATATGCTGATATCCGCCGTTTAAGTGGTTACCTTGGGCGTAACCTTGTGGATGAAGCAGATCGTTATACGACTCTGGCAGGCTTTATGCTTTGGCAGTTTGGTCATTTACCAAATGAGGGAGAAAGTTTTGAAACTGATGGTTTACACTTTAAAGTGATTGAAATGGAACGCCGAAACATATCTAAAATCCTTATTTCTCCAATTGTCTTACCAGAAAAAAGCTAATTCTTTTTATAAGCAAAATGAATAAAAAGATTTTTTTATGATTAAAAATTGAAAAGAATAAGAAGTTGATGACTTAATTGCATTTCATTATTTTTATATTTTTTAAGCGTAAAGTAATGAACATACAAAAGTTATGTTATCAATAAACTTTCTATTATAAAAATTTTCATTGATGATTTACAAAAAGCTGTAAGAGAAAAAATGATGCAAAATTATTTGTCAATGGTCATTAATCTCAAAAATTATGAATATATACAACATTTTGATTTATAATAATTATTTATTATAACATTAGCTTCACATCAAGAAATCATCTTTCAAACATCAGATTTCCGCCAATGGATAGAACTCCGCCATTGTTGGGTTCACTCAACTGATAATGGCAGCGTTAAACTAGACTCTGGTTCCTATAATTTTTTGAGATCTTCTTGATATTTCTTATCTTTTGTTTCGATAAATTTAGCTATTTTTTTCCTTCCAAGAATAAAGCTCCACCTCTCTGGAAAGCTCTTATTAAGAACTTTGTTTTTCTTCCACATGGCTCATATTTTTTGCTACTTTTGCAATTAAAGTGTAGCTGAGTTTCTTAGATTTCACCACTTCTTTGGCTAAAGCCAATGCACGTTCAAGATGAGTCTTTTGGGTATTTTTATCAACGCCTAAATGATCCCCTGCACTGAAACTTTGATAATAAGATTGTAAGGTTGCAACATCACCCAATAAAGCCAGTGCACCAATATGAAGTAGCTATAATCTGCATCATCTATCTTGATAACCTTATATGCCTCAACTTCACTCTTTTGCCAAGGTAGTGCTCCATATCTGGAACAAAAGCATTCATGAAGATCAATTTTTTTCCATCACCCATTTCAAGACATAATCAAGCTCTAATTTCAACCAATCCGCATATATTTCTTCTTCATAAACTCTCAACCACTTTTTATCAAAGTCAAATTTTAAATCTTGTAAGTGCTGAGAATTGATAGGAGTCAATTACCATGCAGGCAGCAGCTAAAATACCAGTACTAATCGAAAATCCAACATCAAATTGCGGATAACCTTTGATAATTGCGTCATTATAAAGAACTTGTACTTCACGATCTGGTAGTTGATAACGTGCTGAATAATTATCTACCTCCTTAATTTTCTCAACAGACCAATCAAGATTTTTGAAGAGCGCTGTTGCACTCTCCATGGCTAAAAAATTCTTTGCTCTACCTCAAAAAAGGTTGTATCTATATCAAAAGTCAAAAGCGAAGCAGCTTTCTGCAAATAAAATTGATAACGCCGTATAAGAGAAGAATCTTATCAATAAGGTCTTTGGTGATTTCTTTTGCAACGTCTAAACGAGATGAAATCTTATCATAAAAAACAAACAACAAAGTCAATAGTTTGTGTGAAATTATTTTATATGAATTCCATTTAGAATTCACACTTTATACGTGATTCAATTGACCATTTTTTATAAACAATTGCCATGTATGAATAGACTATAAAAAGCAAATTATGATACAAGTGTTATAAGGCATGTAAACATTCAAATGAAGTAAAAAGCAGCTATCATTCATAACAGTTCATAAATTTTATGATACGTTTTTATCACACACAAATCGCATTGTTAAAAACGTAATCGTTTGAAATTATCGATAACATAAATTGCATGCGCTTAAAGAATAGTATGGGTTTTACTTTTTTTTTGAGCGAAACCTTAAAAGAAATAATCATTTGAAGCTATCATAAGATAGATTTTAATTCATTAAGAACACATAAAAGGATTTAAAGACAAGTCGATTTTAAAGCGCCGCTTACTAAAAAGTTAGTAAATGACAAGCTGGCATTATATAAATACTATCATCACAACAGATAATAAAATTGATAATGTTATGTCTTATGAAATCAAAAGTCTTTTAATGATATAATGCAAGCAAACAAGCAAAAAACGTTTTAAAAGAGGCATTTTGATAATGTGCTTTGTTTCAAATGCTCCCTCAAAAATGAAGGCGTTATTCTTAATACGTTTTATAACCATAAACAAAGTGTTTATAGGTTCTGTAATTCAAATGAGTGATTAAAAATCATACCTGTCATTTATGTTCCTTTTGATAAGTTTTAATCAATAAAATAGAACGCTTGCAATATGATACGTTGTATATATGCATTCATTATTGATTTCTTTTGTATGATCTGTAGCACCTCTATTTAAAAGCCGCGTCATATCAATTGACACAGCTTTCTTTTATGACAGGTTTTTATAGCCATCAAAAAGGCGCTCCCCACGCCTGTCATTTATTCTGTTTATCAATCTTGACAACATTATCACTTTCATAAACCTCACAATTTATGGGAACCGAATATAAATCGCTATGTCTTTTTATTCTTGCATTGCCATATACATTACCTCTAATCACGAAATAACCAGAGATCTTGGCATTGCCATAAACTTTGCCATACTAACAACAGCATGATCATAAACCTCGGCATTGCTACGAATAGGTACACTACCGGATAATTTTGCATTTCCATAAACCCGCGCATAATGATAAACTCAAACGTTATAAGAAAGATGAGCATTGTCATAAATATGAGCACCAAAATACACGCGGGTTTTATCACATATAAGGGCATTGCCATACACATAGCCACCAATGGCAGCATTGCCATTGCCCCTTGCATTTTCATAAACACGACCAGATTTTACAACACAGGCATTATCAGCAACCCAGCAATTGCCATCATGAGAGAGATTGCTTTCATTTTCAATAAAACCATCTAGATCGCTTTTTTTACATCACCAAAATCTTTTAAAGCACAAATGCAATATAATATATGACCAGTCACGAAATCCATTTGATTGGTCAATTCATATTTTGGGGATGTTTTTTCTTATTAACAGGAGCGATTTCATTTGCAATGGAATAAATAACGGGGATGTTTTTTGATATTGTTGTCATAATTAAACCTGTATGTTTTTAAAAATTTTGAACAAACATTAAGCCGACTTCAAACCAAATATTTGTCGCATCAAGCGTCCTGTTCAAACTAATAATAACATATTCATTACCTAGTAGAATACCAACTCCTACACCTGCATAAAGCGAAGCAATAATCCGCCTATTATGGCTATACTGCATGACCATAATAGAACCCAAAACCATCATTGCTACACTCGCAACACCAGAAGCAAATCGGATCAAAAGGACCAAGTGTTAACGCCATGGAAATAATAAGTGCACTCATTACTATAGCTGCACAAAATAGCATGTGAGGAGCAAGAGATATATTCCCAATTCTGCCAAACGTAAAGAACATACTCCCAACTAAATAACCACCATAATTAGCGCTAGCTATATAAAAAGGTTGATTAAAGGTAAACAACCCCTCATCCAACATAACTGGCAATATTGGTGTATAAAGAAATCACCCGATACCCATTCTCAAAACCATAAGAACCATACCGAATACAGCGTTTTGAAATAATTCAAATCTTGACGATTATTTTTATCCCTATTATTATTCCTTTAACTGGTGATATTTCTCATCCGCGTTCCATTTCACCATAACAGCCTTTAGCTCCAAAAATAGAATAAAAGCAAATTTAGCTATCTATTTTAATGCTCAAAACAATATATTTAGCGATCTACTGTCAAAATTGCCAGATCAATTATACAATAACATATTGAATTAATATGTATTTTTATGTTATAAATGTTTATATTTAAATTGAAAGCATATTTAGATAATCTTGCTTTTTTATCTCGATATTCAAAATGACTAACCGAAAAGTTATATACGCAATCGTAAATTTTACTTCTCTTAAAATCATTTTCTTATTCGCTATAAAACTTAATAAACAACTCAAATGACCATTTTCATAAAAGAGGAAATTGGCTTCTTTTTAGGTAATATTGTTATTTAGGATAATATGAAGTTGAAGAATTTGGTGCACCCGACAGAATTCGAATCTGTGACCTCTGCCTTCGGAGGGCAGCGCTCTATCCAGCTGAGCTACGGGTGCTTCAAACTGATTATTAAAATCAGTTATGGTCTTTTAACCAATCATACTCTTAGCTTCAATGCTAAATTATCATTTTAATAAAAAATTACTTGTTTGTAACTTATCTAACAACGCACTCCTCTTACTTTTCAATGATACTTTACCTTGAAATAACTTCTCTTTATTCAATGCTCTTTTTATTATAAAAAGAGCTTTTGTTACAACTTCAAAACTCTCAAAAATAAATTACAACATACATTATAAATATCAGGATAATTTTTTAATGACTACATTACCAAGTCGCTTTCATTTTATTTCCGCAGAAACTGAGGACGCTATCAAAGCTACCCATAAATTAATTTCTGTTTATGGTCATTCTTCTCTGGAAGAAACTGATATTGTTGTTGCAATCGGTGGTGATGGGACAATGTTACAAACCGTACGAGACGTCATGAACACAGGCAAACCTATTTATGGCATGAATCAAGGTTCCGTAGGATTTCTTATGAATGAATTTCATGAAAAAAAATTGCCCAATCGTATTGCTGTCGCACATAAAAAAGAAATTCATCCCCTACGCATGATTGCAAAATCTGAATGTCAAGATTCTATCGAGGCGCTTGCAATTAATGAAGTATCCCTCTTTCGGCAATCTTATCAAGCCGCAAAAATTCGCATCACCATTGATAACAACGTACGCATGGAACAATTAAGTTGTGATGGTGTTCTCGTCGCTACACCAGCTGGATCGACCGCCTATAATTTATCAGCACAAGGACCTATCTTACCTCTTATGGCCCCCCTTATGGCCCTCACTCCCGTTAGTCCTTTTCGCCCTCGGCGTTGGCATGGAGCTTTGCTTCCCAATACAGTAATAGTGCGCTTTGATATGCTTGAACCTGACAAACGCCCTGTCAACGCTGCTGCAGATAATATTGAAGTTAAATCTGTTCATTCAGTTACTATTTCAATGGCAACAGAAGTAACAGCTTCAATCCTTTTTGACTCAAATCATTCATGGGATGAGCGCATTTTATCAGAACAATTTCGCTATTAATGATTGTATTATGCGTTTTATATGTATATGATTGTTATAGTTAGTTTTTTTGTGAAAACATCTTAACACTTTTTAAGAGTGTAGAATATTGGTTATAATCATCATTTAGATAGCGCAGTTAAAATCACAGAGCAATTGATAAAAAAATGATACCATCTTTAAACAGTTTTGATGATTTAGGTCTTTCCGCAAAGGTTATTAATGCGGTGAAATCAGCGGGATATACAACTCCAACACCTATTCAAAGTGAAACAATTCCGCATGTCCTTCAAAGAAAAGACGTTTTAGGAATCGCCCAAACGGGAACAGGTAAAACCGCCTCTTTCGTATTGCCTATGCTCACTCTCCTTGAAAAAGGTCGTGCAAGAGCACGAATGCCCCGTACGCTCATCTTAGAACCAACACGGGAAATTGCAGCTCAAGTTGAAGAAAATTTCGATAAATACGGAATAAATCATCGTTTAAATGTTGCTCTTTTGATTGGTGGAGTTTCTTTTGAACTCCAAGATCGCAAACTTGAACGGGGAGCTGATGTTCTTATCGCAACGCCAGGACGCCTTCTTGATCATTGCGAGCGCGGTAAACTGCTCCTGATGGGTGTTGAAATCCTTGTTATTGATGAAGCTGATCGCATGTTGGATATGGGCTTTATTCCTGATATTGAACGCATCTGTAAGCTAACTCCTTTTACGCGTCAAACTTTGTTCTTTTCTGCAACAATGGCACCAGAAATTACAAAATTAACGAAACAATTTTTACATTCTCCTGTATCTGTTGAAGTTACAAAAGCATCCTCAACCGCAACCACAATTACACAGAGGCTCGTCAAATCTGGAAGTAAGTCATGGGATAAAAGAGCTGTTTTGCGAGAACTTATTCATAATGAAGGTGCAGAGCTTCAAAATGCAATCATTTTCTGTAATCGAAAGAGAGATATCTCTGAACTTTTTAGATCGCTCATCAAACATAACTTTAATGTAGGGGCACTTCATGGAGATATGGACCAATATTCGCGCATGAACACCCTAGCTGATTTTAAAAATAATAAACTTACACTTCTTGTTGCTTCTGATGTTGCTGCCCGTGGACTCGATATTCCAGCTGTAAGTCATGTCTTTAACTATGATGTTCCTACACATGCTGAAGACTATATCCATCGAATTGGTCGTACAGGGCGTGCAAATCGTAGCGGAAAAGCTTTTACAATTGTCACAAAAGCTGATCAAAAATATATCAATGCCATTGAGGAAATGAGTAATGAAAAAATTGAATGGCTCAATGGAGATCTCTCAACTTTAATAGTCGATGATCAAACAGAAGATATTGTTGTAAAGAAAAAATCTTCAAAATCATCAAAGAAAACTGCTCCCAAAGAGCCTGTTGCTCACACTAAAAAATCTGTAGAAGAGAATAAAACAGAATATATCAAAAATGCAAATAATAAAGAGAAACCCTCTGAGCACCAACGCCCACGAAAAAATAAGAATTACACGCCCCTTGGATTTGGTGATGATATTCCTGCTTTCATGCTTATAAAAACGTGTAAATAAATCCGTTCTTTACTCTCTTTAAGAGTGAAATGAACGAAATGCTTTAAAAAAGCCGCTCTTATTTCCTAGAGAGTCTTTCTGCTACCTTTTCACGCCCTAAAAGCTGCAAAATTTTTCCCATTTCAGGTCCATGATCCATGCCTGTAAGTGCCTGACGTAATGGCATAAATAAAGCTTTTCCTTTTCGACCTGTTTTTTCTTTTAATGCTGTTGTCCAAATTTTCCAACTTTCCTCCTTCAAAGCACCTTCAGGTAAGAAATCGAGTGATTGGCGCACAAAAGCACGATCCTCTAGTGCCACTGTATCAAAATTCTGTTCATCATGAATGATTTTCCACCACAAAACAGCATCATTGACTTTATTAATATTGCTTCTTATCGCGTTCCAGAAATATTCCGCCTTATCTCCCTCAATAGAAAGTTTTTTAAGGCGCATTTTTACTTCCTCATAGGTTAACTCATGGACAAGATGACTATTCAAAGCAAGAAGATCAGCAATATCAAATTTTGCAACGGATCTTGACGTATCTTGGAGATTAAAATGCTCTAAAAGCGCTGCTTGATTAGGATAGGGATGCACATTTTGCGATGTCCCAATCAAAACGGCAAGGCATTGAACAGCTATAGATTCAAATCCTTCTTCCCGTAGAGAACGAATAGAAAGATCATTATTACGTTTTGAAAATCCTTTTCCTAAAACTGTCGCCAATAAATTGGTATGAGCAAAAACCGGTAATTCTGCATTAAGAGCTTTAAAAATAGCAATTTGAGCGCCTGTATTTGTAATATGATCATCCCCACGAATAATATGCGTAATAGCCATATCTACATCATCAACAATAGAGGGCAATGTATAAAGATAGCTTCCATCTTCACGAATAAGAACAGGATCTGAAAGAGAAGCCAAATCAATCGTCTGCTTTCCCTTTATTGCATCATTCCAGCAAACTTCTGTTCGCTTTGTTTGTAAAGGATCACTTTCAAAATTAGGAAGAAGAAAACGCCAATGGGGTTTACGACCTTGAGATTCAAAGTTTTTTTTCTCTTCTGCTGTCAATTTTAATGCTGCACGGTTATAAATAGGAGGCAATTTGCGTGAAAGCTGGATTTTACGACGTCGCTCTAATTCTTCTGCAGTCTCATAACAGGGATAAAGAAGCCCGCGTTGTTTGAGAATTTCCGCAACTTCATCATATCGATTAAATCGCTTAGATTGGTAATAAATTGAATCTGGTTGAATACCAAGCCATTCAAGGTCAACAGCAATAGCATCGATATATTCTTGTTTAGAACGTTCAACATCTGTATCATCATAGCGCAAAATAAATGCTCCATTATGCGCTTGCGCATAAAGCCAATTGAAAAGCGCAATACGGATATTGCCAATATGAATATAACCTGTTGGAGAGGGAGCAAAACGAACTTTAACCATAAAATAATACTCAATTTTTATCGCGAAAATGATTGACTATGGGATAGCGACGATCGCGTCCGAAACTCTTGTAACTGATTTTTACACCGGGTGCAGATTGTCGTCTTTTATATTCGGCACCATAAAGAAGCTGTTCAACTTTCTCAACAGTTTCCCGTGAATGCCCACGTTTAATAATATCACAAATACTCATGTCATTTTCTACAAGAGATTGCAAGATATCATCTAGAATAGGATAAGGCGGAAGAGAATCTTCATCTTTTTGATTTTCCCGCAGCTCTGCAGAAGGCGCTTTTTCTATAATATTGGATGGAATGACAATTCCTTCTGGTCCTTTCAAATTGTGCAAGTGATTTTTATTGCGCCACTCAGCTAATGCATAAACCTGCATTTTATAAATATCTTTAAGAGGATTAAACCCGCCATTCATATCACCATACAGTGTCGCATATCCTACAGCCATTTCCGACTTATTGCCTGTCGTTACCACCAATGAACCGAATTTATTTGAAAGAGCCATTAAAAGTGTACCGCGTATACGACTTTGAAGATTTTCTTCTGTTATATCAGGGGGTAAGCCTAAAAAAACTGGCGCCATTGTCTTTAAAAAAGCTTCAACAGGTTGCTCAATCGGTATTATTTCATAATGACATCCTAGAAGTTGTGCACATTCTTTAGCATCTTTTAACGATTCTTGTGAAGTATAGTGATAAGGCATCATAATGGTGCGAACTCTCTCAGAGCCAAGAGCATCCACCGCCATTGCCGTACACAGGGCTGAATCAATTCCTCCTGAAAGACCAAGAATAACATCCTTAAAGCGATTTTTATTAACGTAATCTCTCAAACCTAAAACACAAGCTTGATAATCGGCCGCTAATCCATTGAGAAGACTTTCATTAGGACCTGAAATACAGTGCCATCCCGTCGTTATTTTTTGCCAATGGCTTAAAGCAATATGGCTATCAAAGTGCTTCATTTGAAATATCTTTTTTCCTTCTTCATTCAAGGCAAAAGACCCACCATCAAAAACGAGCTCATCTTGACCACCAACTTGATTAGCATAAA
This sequence comes from Bartonella sp. TT67HLJMS, assembly GCF_042193375.1. Classification (NCBI taxonomy): domain Bacteria; kingdom Pseudomonadati; phylum Pseudomonadota; class Alphaproteobacteria; order Hyphomicrobiales; family Bartonellaceae; genus Bartonella; species Bartonella sp. TT67HLJMS. Next base: position 53,984 of record NZ_JBHILP010000008.1, on the reverse strand, counting down.
TAATTGGTACCCCAGATCGTAGAGCTTGCGTATGAACAACATCTATACGTTTTAAGGTTTTATTACGATAGTAGGGAGATCCGTTAAGGACAAGAATAATTTCCGCTCCTTTATTACCAAGCTCCGCACAAAGTGAAGAATCATTCCAAATATCTTCACAAATCACTATTCCTAGTCCTACCCCACGATAGATAAGAGGCTCAGGTCGTGGGCCTGAAGAAAATAAACGCTTTTCATCAAATTCAGCATAATTAGGTAGATCAAACTTCAAACTTTCGGCAATGACTCGCCCTTCATCAAGAAGCATGACACCGTTGTAAATATTGCCATTGCGTCTTAATGGAAGACCAATGACAATTCCTGGTCCGCCTACGGTTATCTTTGCTAATTTCTTAACAGTCTCTTCACATGTTTTTGTAAAAGCAGGTTTTAGAACAAGATCTTCCGGCGGATAAGCGCTTATAAAAAGTTCCGTGAATAAAACAAGATCAGCCCCCTCTTCTTTGGCCTTTTGATGTGCCATGACAGCTAAAGAAAAATTCCCCTCAATATCACCAACAATAGGATTTAATTGGGCAATTGATACCCGAAAATCATTTTTCATAAGCCTTTGTATCATTTCATCAGTTTAGCAACCACAACTTTATTCTTCATCATCAGGAAATATCACTTTTTTAAAAATTCTCTTCTGCCATAATGACCTAAAAGTATATTAGGAAATTTTTTCCTACCCACCAGCAGCAATTCCTAACGAATCAGTCACACGATTTTTTTTAAGGAGTTCAGCAACAAGAAAAGCCAATTCTAACGCTTGATCTGCGTTTAACCGTGGATCACATTGCGTATGATAACGATCAGATAAATCGTCTACAGAAATAGCATGCGCCCCTCCTGTACATTCAGTAACATCACGACCTGTCATCTCGATATGGATGCCTCCTGGATAAGTTCCCTCTCCATGATGTACTGCAAAAAAATTCTCTACTTCTTTTAAAACATAATCAAAAGGACGCGTCTTATAACCATTGGCAGTAATCGTATTGCCATGCATTGGATCACATGACCATATAACCGCACGCTTCTCACGTTCAACGGCACGGATGAGTTTAGGCAGATAATTTTCAACTTTATCATACCCAAAACGCGTAATGAGAGTAAGCCGCCCCAGCTCGTTTTCTGGATTTAAAATATCAATTAATTTTAAAAGCTCATCAGGTTCAATGGAAGGACCACATTTTAATCCTATAGGATTTTTAATGCCGCGACAATATTCAACGTGAGCATGGTCAATCTGACGTGTACGGTCACCAATCCATAACATATGACCGGATGTTGCATACCAATTTCCTGAAGTTGAATCAATCCGAGTCAAAGCCTCTTCATAACCAAGCAAAAGTGCTTCATGACTGGTATAAAAAGATGTTTCACGCAATGAAGAATGTGTTTTGGATGTAATCCCTATAGAACGCATAAAATCAATTGCTTCAGAAATACGCTCTGCCAATAATTCATAACGTTCCCCCTGCGGACTGTTAGAAACAAAACTCAACATCCATGTGTGTACATTTTCTAAATTAGCATAGCCACCTTGTGAAAAAGCACGCAATAGATTAAGTGTTGCCGCAGATTGGCGATAAGCCATAGACATTCGTTGCGGATCTGGAATACGAGAATCGGCTTCAAACTCAATGCCATTAATAATATCCCCCCGATAAGCAGGAAATTCAACTCCCTCTTTGCTTTCGATATCAGAAGAGCGGGGCTTTGCAAATTGACCAGCAATACGACCAATTTTAACAACCGGTTTAGAACTACCAAAGGTTAAAACAATCGCCATTTGCAAAAATACACGAAAAAAATCACGGATATTATCAGCTTCATGTTCTGCAAAGCTTTCGGCACAATCACCACCTTGCAATAAAAAAGCTTGTCCTTTTGCAACAGCTGCTAATTCATTTTTTAAATCACGTGCTTCACCGGCAAAAACTAAAGGAGGATAACTTCTCAGTTTTCGTTCAACATCTTCTAACATAGACTTATCCGGATAAGTCGGAACTTGTTTAATTGGCCTTGTTCTCCAAGAGTCAGGTGCCCATTCTTTTATCATTACACTCTCTCTAAAGATTAATCTTACAGATTGGCATATCAAAAGCTTTTTACCGCAATATATGCTGTTTAACTTTCTATTTTCTTCCCATTTTCATATATATAACTTGGTTTATACATCGTTACCAATTCTTCTGCCATCGTTGGATGCACTGCCATCGTTTCATCAAAGATATCTTTCGTCAGCTTTCCTTTGAGAGCTATCCCAATAAGCTGTGCCATCTCACCAGCGTTTTCCCCTAAAATATGAGCGCCCACAACAATACGGCTTTCACCATCAACAATGAGTTTCATAAGCATTTTCTCTGAACTATCAGAAAGAACATTACGCATAGGACGAAAAACTGTACGATAAATTTCAAGACGCTTATAACGACGTACCGCATCTTCTTCTGAAAGACCAACTGTTCCAATCTCTGGCTGAGAAAAAACTGCCGTCGTAATTAAATCATAATCAGGTGTCGTGGGAATATTCTCAAACGCAGTCTTCACGAAACACATTGCATCATGAATCGCAACAGGTGTTAATTGAATATGACCTGTTACATCACCAACAGCCCAAATGTGGGGTACATTCGTTGTCATTCTTTCATCAACAACAACTGCACCAAATTCATCCACTTGAACACCTGCTCGCTCAAGTCTTAAACCTGTTGTATTTGGTACACGCCCCGTAGCCAACATAATCTGATCGGCACTAATCGTTTGCCCATTTGATAAAATAACTTCATAACAATTTTCTGCAGCCTGCACTTTAGAAATTGTTACACCATAGAGAATAGAAATCCCTTTTTCAGTCATTTCATCGCTGAGCAATTGCCGCAAATCATGATCAAAACCACGAAGGATTAAATCACCACGATGGAGCAGCGTTGTTTTTACACCTAATTCATGAAAAATATTAGCAAATTCAACACCTATATACCCTCCACCAACAATGACTATTGATTTTGGGAGTTGATCAAGGTCAAAAATCTCATTAGAAGTGAGGCAAAATCCACCGCCTTCTATGGAAGTATTTGGTGCAACTTTTGCCCCTGTTGCAATCAAAATTTTTTCTGCACTTACCCGCTCACCCGTGGCAGAAAGCTCTAATGTGTGATCATCTACAAAAGTAGCACGACTTTCATAAATATGCACATTGTTATTCTCTAATCCCTTACGATATAGCCCTTCTAACCTTGATATTTCTTTATTTTTAGCTGCAACCAACTTTTCCCAACTAAAAATTGGATCCGCATATTTCCACCCAAAACCGACACTTTTCTTAAATTCTTTTACATATTGTGATGCATAAACATAAAGTTTTTTGGGAACACAACCACGAATAACACAAGTGCCCCCTATCCGATATTCCTCTGCTATAGCAACACGCTTACCGAGTCCTCCAGCAAGCCGTGCTGCACGCACTCCACCAGAACCACTTCCAATAACAAATAAATCAAAGTCAAAAGAGCCCACGAATTATTCCTTCTTATGTATCTGCAAGAATAGGCTAAGATCATTTATTATCAAATGAAAGTCTTTTTTCTTTTGAAGAAGCATTTTTTTATAAAGCCGTATTCTAAAAAGACCTACTCTCATTAAAATATTAAAAACGGCGGGAAAACCGCCGCTATTTAAAAAATCAGAAATTGCCCAGTGGTTGTCATGATATTAATCAAGCTATTTTTTATTTTCTGAAGATTCTGATTTTATAGGCATATTTGTAGGCACAGTAGAATTATTCAAATTAAGTATTTCAGACATTTCTTTTTTCACATTTTCTACAAGATCCCGCATAAGCGCAGAACGCCATACATCAAATGCTGAATAAGAATCACGTGCGATATTGGGAACTTCTGTCAAAAACTTTTTACCGGTATCAGAACTGTAGAATGCTGTTATTGCATCAAGCTCTTTTTGAGTAAAATATTTTGCATATACATGAGCAATCTCTTTTTCTAGATCAGAGCGCCTTTTAATTAAAGCAAGCGCCTGCTTATCAACAATATCAGAAATAGCCTCTGCCAAATTTGGATCATCCCTCATCAGTGCAGTTTTAAGATCATCTACTGCATTTGGTAAAAAACTATCAAACTGATCTGTTGCGTGAATGGCACTTATAGCTTTTCTAGCTGAAGCTAAATGTTGATCGCTCACACCTTGTGCATAAGCCATTCCAATATTCACAATAAAAATAGCAATTGCACCAAAATATACGACAAAACGCTGAAAAGAAAATATTATTCTCATTTAATGATTACCCCGATCGCTAATTATAATTTTAATTCGTTTTCTATCTAAAATCTTTAAGATCTTTTTTTACTGTGCTAACATATCGTCATGAAACTGTCTTCTCTAAAAATCAAAAGATTCTAAAATTTTTGTTTGACCATCGGCCATAGCTACAATTGCACGTGAAGCCAATCCCAAAAAAAGGCCATGCTCAACAACACCAGGAATGGCAAGAAGTGCGTCCGATAATGGTTTTGGTTCCAAAATGCAGCCCCAAAATGCATCAAGAATAAAATGACCACCATCTGTTTCAAAAGGATTTTTTCCATTCATTCGCAATACAATTTCTCCAGAAAGCCCTAAGTCATCAGCGACTTTTTCGATGGCTCTGCGTGTTGTATGGATACCAAATGGATTAACTTCAATTGGTAGTGCAAAAGCACCAAGTCGTTTTACCACCTTTGTTTCATCAGCAATGACAAGCATTGCACGGGATGCCGATGCTACAATTTTTTCATACAACAATGCTCCCCCTCCACCTTTAATGAGCATCATCTCAGGACCAATTTCATCTGCTCCGTCAATATCAAGATCCAGTTCAGGTATTTGTTCTAAAGTGCTAACAGGCACTCCAAACTTACGACAGAGTTGTTCAGAATATCGTGAAGTAGCAACACCAGTCACTCGCAAACCATCCGAAACACGCTCACCAAGAAGACGAATAAATTCATTGACTGTCGAACCAGATCCAATACCAAGCCGCATATCATCTTCAATAAATTCAAGCGCTTTAATAGCTGCCATTTTTTTTAACTGCTGAACATCCATGAATGACTTTGCCTTTTATCCGTATAAGCAGCACTTATCACCCCTATTACCACCGATAATAATGATAATAAAAGATAACCTCTTGACGCAATCTATTTAAATTTACCATCATCTTTTGCTTGAAGAGATGTTACTCGTTATAGAAATATATGATAAGAATAAAATAGAATAATCAACAATTATCTTTTTTATTTCTTTGAGAAAATTTGTTAGCATTTTTCTCATTCAATAAAAATTTTTGATTTATCTTGTGCTATCAATAGGATGCACATACCGATTTTTTTTGAAAAATTTAAAATGATCAGATATAAAAATCATCTGTTTCTAGAAAACTGTAGGTTATTATCTCGTTTCAATGACTTTGATAAACTTACTAATTTAAATACCGCAAAATTTTATCAGAAAAGTCTTCTATTATTTTTTGTTTTGTCATTATCCAAATGTGAAGCAAAATATGATAGATTATATTTTTTATGAATGCTGTCTGTGCATATTCCATGGTCTATGAAACCCTAGCGAAGACCAAATAATATCTCCACCTTTGGTCATCATAACGCTTCCTCGTGATAACAATTGTTGAGGCGTAAATATTATTTTTGCCTTCTTATAACATGTTGGATTACGCATTACAAATGTCTGAATGAGAATATCTGCCTCTACACATTGATCTGTTTCTCTCTGTAAAACAACTACTTTTAATCCATTCTCTAATAATGACGTACATACATGATAATCACAAATAAATTGTCCGTGCAATGAAGGACCATATTTTGTTGGTTTAATCGTTTCATTCACACGAAATGACTTTTTCCATATGGATGTCGTGAACTTAGAAATATGGTAACGATCAATATATAATTTTTTATCATGGATAACGCCCACGAGACGCATATTATCTGCTATAATAAGTTGTACAGGTGAATGCATTACGCAAATAGAAATACCAGCCAAAATAAACAAACTAAAAAAGAGCCGGATGGGTGTTTTGCAAAAAGTCAGTCCAACCAAGCCTATACTCAATAAAACCAACGCAGATAACGGCATAAAACCAGGATTCAGATCAGGAGAAATAGCCTTGATAGCATGCGCAATCTTTATCACAAGATCAACACCAAACCCCATAATTTGAAGGGGAAGCCATTCGAATCCTCCTAACATTGCGAGGACTGCAATTAATCCAAAAGGAATGACGAAAATTGAAATGACAGGCAAAGCAAAAGCATTACTGATAATGCTCAAAGATGCCGTATTAGAAAAATGATAAGCAGCATAAATTCCACTTGCACTCCCTGCAACAAGGGAAGAAGCACATGTTGAAAGCATCGATAAGAAAGCAAAATTTATCACTCCTCCTCCAACATAAGAGGGAGTTGTTTTTCTTTTACGAAAAAATGATCTTCCACTCCACCAATCAAAAAAAGCGATCAAAGCAGCAGTCGCAGAAAAGGACATTTGAAAGCTAGGACCTAATATTTCATGGGGTGTCATCGCTAGGGTTACCAACCCTGCAATAGAAAAATTACGCATTGTTATAGCAGAGCGATTACACAATATAGCAACCAACATAACAGCAATCATCACAAAACTTCTTTGCGCTGATATTGCTAAGCCCGACAATAACAAATAAAAAGCTGTTATCATAAACGCAATGATAGCAGCAAATTTTTTACTGGAATAATAGGAAGAAAAAACTGGAAAAAATGCTAAAAAACTACGGATACTCAAAAGAACTATGCCGCTTAACAACGCCATATGTAAACCTGATATTGATAAAATATGGGCTAATCCAGCCGTACGTAATGCCTCATTTGTCTCATTTGAAATGCCAGCACGCTGCCCTGTTATGAGAGCAGCAGCAACACTCCCCTTTTCTCCTTCAAGGGCTATACGGATTCTTTGTGTCATCTTCGTGCGTAAATTTTCAATTTTCTGTAGAATGATAGCGAATATTCCATCAGGCTGCGAAACCGATATTTTTCTTGGTTTTCCTAAATAAACGCCTTGTGCCCCAATTCTTTTAAAATAATTATGAAAACTAAAATCGTAGCCTCCTGGACGCACTGGCCCAGAAAATGCACGAATCTTAACTTTCCCATATAGTCCATCACCAATTGCTAAGCCAGATGGCAAATATCTTGCCGATAAACGAATACGATGAAGACTATGGCATAATATGGGCTTTTCTGTACTCAAAACATCCAAAACTAAACGAAATCCCCCTTTGGTGCCTGACTCAATAGAAACAATTCTTCCCGTCAATGTGGTGACGATGTCACTGCTTAACATGGGTGTTGCAATACGCCACGTTTCTATTTTTGCCGCCAAAGCACCCAATATAATACAAAACAAAAATCCCACGGGAATCCATATTTTTCGATAAAAACGTGCAACATAGAATATTCCCAGAAAAATACTGACCAACGCCCCCAATTGTCCCCAACTTGGCTCCCACTCTAAATGAAAGTAAAAAATTATTCCTAGGGCAAAAAAGACTAAAATCAGCGAAAAAAGGATACCAAAAGAAACTTCTTTATTGATACAATCTTCTAGCCATTTGCGAAAACGAATGATTACTTCTTTTGAGAGTGTCAATAAAAAAAGTTTTTGTTGGTTATAACTGCCGTTCTTTGCATCATCATATCTAGAAAAAATACTCTGCCCTATTTGACATGGCTTTTTTCTTTCTGTAACAGATTTTTCGGATAAACCCTCTTTAACTTTACTTTGATAAAACATCCGCCCCCCACTTTAACTCGCAATATGGCTATTGCACACCCCATCACCTATGCTAACATGATTTTTCTATAAAGTTCTATAAGTAATATCTCAGTTTAAAGGAAAATATTTCGTGTCTGTTATTACTCGTTTTGCCCCTTCACCCACTGGCTTTCTTCATATTGGTGGCGCTCGTACTGCTCTTTTTAATTGGCTTTATGCAAAACATACCGGTGGAAAAATGCTTTTACGAATTGAAGATACAGACCGAGAGCGCTCAACAGAAGCAGCTGTAAAAGCTATTATAGATGGCTTGCACTGGATGGGGCTTAGTTATGATGGCACCCCTATTTCGCAATTTGAACGTGCTGAACGTCACCGACAAATCGCCGAACAGTTGGTCAAAAACGGCAAAGCATATTATTGTTATGCTTCACCTGAGGAGTTAGCTGAAATGCGTGAAAAAGCCCGTGCAGAAGGGCGCCCACCACGTTATGATGGACGTTGGCGGGACCGTGATCGTTCTGAAGCTCCTAAAGGTGTTAAGCCTGTTATTCGCATCAAAGCCCCTGAAGATGGAGAAACGATTGTACATGATCGTGTTCAAGGTGATGTTCGTTTTCCTAATAAAGATCTCGATGACTTTATTATTTTGCGTTCTGATGGTTCGCCTACTTATATGCATGCTGTTGTCGTTGATGATCATGATATGGGCATCACACATATTATACGTGGGGATGATCATCTTACCAATGCTGCCCGACAAATGATCATCTTTAAGGCAATGGGATGGGATATTCCTGTTATGGCACACATTCCTCTTATCCATGGTGAAAACGGTGCAAAATTATCAAAGCGGCATGGTGCACTCGGTGTTGATGCCTACCGAACAATGGGATATCTTCCTGCTGCTTTGCGCAATTACCTTGTCCGTTTAGGTTGGAGTCATGGTGATGACGAACTGATGTCGCTTAAAGATATGATTTCTTGGTTTGACATTGAGGATATTAACAAAGGTGCTGCTCGTTTTGATCTCAAAAAGCTCGATTCCATCAACGGACACTATATGCGCATGAGTAATGATCAAGAACTTTTTGATGCCGCTCTTAATATTCTACCAGAAACCGATAGGGGAGCACAAATTATTGAAAGACTTGATGAAAAACGCCGTGTTCAATTTTTAAAAGCAATCCCGCATTTGAAAGAACGTTCAAAAACACTGTGCGAACTGATCGACAATGCCTCCTTCATTTTTACGCAACGACCTTTACAACTTGATGAAAAAGCACAAATGCTCTTAGATAAAAATGGACGAACCATTTTAAATGATCTTTATCTTGCCCTGAAAGCTTGCCCCTCTTGGGATACAAAAACCCTAGATGAAACACTTCGCTCTTGTGTACAAACACAGAATCTCAAATTTGGATCTATCGCCCAACCACTTCGCGCAGCTCTTACAGGATCTGCAACATCACCAGGTGTTTTGGATGTTCTTATTTTATTAGGACGCGATGAATCCCTTCATCGCATCAAGGACCAACTTATCACAACAATATGCTCATAATGTGTACTGAGTATATTTCCTCAAATAGGGATCTATACAGATATCTCAACGCGCCCTAGAAGAGTTTTTTATGTTATATCATTGAAATACATTTTTTATTGAGTAATAATGATCAATAAGGAAATATTTTTAGATTGCATGTACTCACTTTTAGAGGCAATCTACCCTTAAATATAAGTAAGAAAAGCTTCAGTTATACATCCCCCACTCTGATGAAGCAGAGTCTTAATTTTTAGAAGTGAAGGATCTGAAAGGAATACCGAATGTCTGAGAATAACGCATATATTATTGTGAATGATAAAAAAGTAGAGCTTCCCTTGCGTAAAGGCACGAGTGGACCTGAAGTCATTGAAATTGCTTCTCTCTACAAAAAAGCCGATATTTTTACTTATGATCCTGGTTTTACTTCAACAGCTTCTTGTGAATCAAAAATTACTTATATCGACGGTGATAAAGGCATATTGCTTTATCGTGGTTATCCTATTGATCAATTAGCTGAAAAAGGAGACTTTCTCGAAAGTTGTTATCTTTTACTTTATGGTGAACTCCCAACACAGCAAGAAAAAAATGAATTTGATCGATGTATTATGCAGCATACCATGGTACACGAACAGTTTGCACGCTTCTTCCATGGCTTCCGCCGTGATTCTCATCCTATGGCCGTCATGGTTGCCTGCCTTGGCGCTATGTCTGCGTTCTATCACGACTCTATTGATATTACAGATCCTCACCAGAGAATGATTGCTTCTGTTCGTCTTATCTCAAAAGTTCCAACGCTTGCTGCTATGGCCTATAAATACAGTATCGGACAAGCATTTGTTTATCCACGTAATGATCTTAGTTATGCTGCAAATTTCCTCCGTATGTGCTTTGCTGTTCCTTGTGAAGAATATAAAACAAACCCTGTGCTTGCTCGGGCGATGGATCAAATCTTTATCCTTCATGCAGATCATGAACAAAATGCTTCTACATCTACGGTACGTCTTGCTGGATCCTCGGGTGCTAATCCGTTTGCCTGTATTGCAGCAGGTGTTGCATGCCTTTGGGGACCAGCACATGGTGGTGCCAATGAAGCATGTTTAAAAATGCTACAAGAAATAGGTTCTATTGAAAGAATTCCTGAATTTATTGCACGTGCAAAAGATAAAAATGATCCTTTCCGCCTTATGGGCTTTGGGCACCGTGTCTATAAAAATTATGACCCACGTGCAAAAATCATGCAAAAAACCTGTCATGAAGTTTTAAAAGAACTCAACATTCAAGATGACCCGCTTCTTGATATTGCAATAGAACTTGAAAAAATTGCCTTAAGTGATGAATATTTTATTGAGAAAAAGCTTTATCCCAATGTTGATTTCTATTCCGGCCTTACATTAAAAGCTCTAGGTTTTCCAACTGAAATGTTTACTGTTCTTTTTGCATTGGCGCGCAGTGTCGGGTGGGTGGCACAATGGAAAGAAATGATTGAAGACCCTGCACAAAAAATTGGTCGTCCTCGACAACTCTACACAGGCTATGCTATGCGTGACTATGTTCCTATAGATGAACGTGCAAATTAAAAAAAGAAATCAATAAAGCTTCAGTTTACTGAAGCTTTATTGAAAATAATCCAAAAATATCCTTTGAGAATTTTTATAAAACGTGATTTTAAAACTCTTTCTACAGAGGTAACATCATCATAAAAATTTACTAAAAAATTCTAAGTTTTAAATTGAGAATACTCTTCTGCAAGTTAGCCAAACATTTAGCAAAAAGAAATTGAAAATTTTACCTTATAATTCTCATTATCTTTAATGGAAGTGTATTTCCTGTCATTCCCTCATGTTTAAAAACCTTATTACATATTAAAATCTAGCAATGTAAGAATTTTACTTTCTATCTTCTCCAGATAAAATTGCAAAAGACTTACATTAAGTGCTTCTTTAAAATGCCAAAAACTTCTTATCCCTTTTCAAGTAGATTAGAATAAAAATACTTTACATTTTATCCTGTTAAGAGCTGAAATTTTCTTTGTATTTAAGTTAATATTTTTCCTTTTAAATCTAACTTATTGATTTTTAAATAAAAATATTAAAAATCATCATATAATCAACAAGAGGTGTACTTCTTTCCTGTATTTTTTATTCCCATACTTGATAAAAATAAATCATTTTTTTGATAATGATATCCAGCATAATGATAGCAAAATGAACACAGATAAATTTTTTACATTGCTCCAAAAGAGCTTACAGATTATAAAAATGCATGATGGTTTCATATTTGCCAGCTTATCTAATAGGAGAACATAATGAAATTATTAGCAGGAGCTCTTATAATAAGCGCAACACTGTTTACCCTATCGGCCAATTCTCAAACGCTGAAAATTGCAAGCGATGCCTCTTATCCGCCATTTAGTTATATTGACTCAAATAACGAACTTCAAGGGTTTGATATTGATATATCTTATGCGCTTTGTAAAAAAATGAATGTTGAATGTACTATTGTCACACAAGACTTCGAGGGGATGATTCCTGGTCTTCTTGCCAAAAAATACGATGCTATCGTTTCTTCCCTTTCTCCTACAAAAGAGCGCTTACAAAAAATTGATTTTACAGATCCTTACTACAATACTGTACTCGCTGTTATCGTTACCAAAAATTCGGGAATTAAAGAAATCTCAACACAAAACTTTAGAGGTAAAAATCTTGGAGTACAATCGAATACAACACAAGCTGCATATGCGGAAGATCATTATGCCTCTGAAGGAGTGAATATCAAACTTTATCCTACAGCAATAGAAGCTAATCGTGATCTTTTAAGCCATCGGCTTGATATCATTATCTTTGATAAATTAAAAGCATTAAATTGGCTTGAAAATGAAGGAAAAGATTGCTGTATCCTCCTAGGAACTCTAGAAGAAACAAAATTTCCTGTTGCAATTGCACTCCGTCAAAATAATAACGATCTTAAAAACAGTTTTAATAAAGCAATAGAAGAAATCCGCGCCGATGGAACCTATGAAAAAATTATGAAAAAATATTTTACTTTCAATATCGATTAGATATCACTATGAATTAAAATTCAGTCTTTATATTTAAGGAGTATTTTTTAACTCTTTATTGGACATGCAAAGATAATTGGAAATTCGGCAGTTTTATAAGAAAATTTACATTTATCAAAATAGTTTTTAATTGTTCCTCGATATCTAAACATTTTATAGAATATAATGACAACAATAAGGTTGTATTTTTATCGTATCAAAATCTAATTTTTTCTTTATGTTCAAATTGAATAGCCTTACTTTCAAGAAAAATCCTTAGTTTTTACTCATGAAATGATTCAAATCTATCATTTCGTGAAAATTAAGCTATCATACAAGCAATAAGATATTTATTCTTTTTTTATCAATAAAAAAGATAATTTTTTTGATAATAATGTCCAACATAATGATCTAAAATAAACATCAATAAATTTTTGAATTGCTCCCAAAAAGCTTACAGATTATAAAAACATAGTGATTTCATATTTGCCCGCTTATCCAATAGGAGAACATCATGAAACTATTAGCAGGAGCTCTTATAATAAGCGCCGCACTATTCACCCAATTGGCTGATGCGAAAACATTAAAAATTGCGAGTGAAGGCACCTACCCTCCCTTTAGTTATATTGACTCAAATAATAAATTGCAGGGACTTGATATTGATATATCTTATGCACTTTGTAAAAAAATGAATGTTGAGTGTACTGTTGTCACACAAGACTTCGAGGGAATGATTCCTGGACTTATTGCAAAAAAATATGATGCTATCATTGCCTCCCTCTCTCTCACACAAGAGCGCTTACAAAAAATTGACTTCACAGATCCTTACTACGATACAGCACTGGCTGTTATTGTTACCAAAGCTTCGGGAATTAAAGAAATCTCAACACAAGACTTTAGAGGTAAAAATCTTGGTGTACAATCAAATACAACACAAGCTTTCTATGCAGAAGATCATTATGCTTCTGAAGAGGTGAAAATTAAACTCTACCCTTCCACAATAGAAGTGAATCGTGACCTTTTAAATCATCGACTTGATGTGATTATTGTTGATAAATTACAAGCATTAAATTGGCTTAAAAATGAAGGAAAAGATTGCTGTCTCCTCCTTGGAACTCTAGAAGAAACAAAATTTCCTGTTGCAATTGCACTGCGTCAAAATAATAATGATCTTAAAAATAAGTTCAATAAGGCGCTAAAAGAAATCCGTTTAGATGGAACTTATGAGAAAATTATGAGAAAATATTTTACAAGTGATATCTATTAAATATCAATATGATGTTTAAATGAAACCCGCTAGTTATTTCTAAAAAATATTATCTAACTCTTTCATGAGGAACACAAGAATGATTGAAAATTTAGCATTGCTATCATTTAGCAATGGTGGATGGGGAGCGGTTATACTTTCTAGTGCAGGAATGACATTGTCATTGGCATTATGTTGTGGACTTCTAGGACTTCCTCTAGGTCTTCTAAATGCAGTGATGATTCGATCCAATATTAAGATGGCCAAAGCGATGGCACGCCTCTTTTCAACGGTATTTCGTGGACTACCAGAGCTTTTAACTTTGTTTTTAGTTTACTACGGGTTACAAAGCCTTATTCAAAATGTCTTTGACTATTTTAATTTTGAAATCATGTTCAGTATCAATGCTTTTGTTGCTGGTGTTCTTGCGCTTAGTATGGTTCTTGCAGCTTTTTCTTGTGAGGTTTGGCTTGGAGCATTTAATATTTTTGATAAAGGACAATATGAAGCGGCTAAAGCTTTAGGCCTTTCACGGTCAACCACATTTTTTCGTATTGTCTTTCCTCAGCTCATCCGAAATGCCTTGCCAGGACTTTCTAATAATTGGCTTACTTTACTGAAAGATACATCCCTTGTTTCAACCATCGCACTTGTTGACCTCATGCGACAAACGAACTTAGCTGTCGCTGCTACCAATAAACCCATGCTATTTTATCTTGTAGCATGCTTACTCTATTTGTTATTTTCAGCGGTTTTTACTGCAATTTTACGCCATTTGGAAACATACACTCAAATAGGCGATAAAAAGGTGCTACGTCAATGATTCCTGAGTGGCTTTATTTCCTTTTCAATCCTGATCTTTTAAGCCATTATGGACCAAAATTTATTAATGGCTTTATTGTTACTGTTGAGCTTGTTTCTATTTCTTGTTCTCTTGGTTTTTTTCTTGGTATGCTTATTGCTTTTGCACGTCTATCAAAAAATACATTTTTACAGTATTGTGCAAACGCTTATGTCTATTTTTTCCGTGGCTCTCCTTTATTAGCTCAACTCTTCCTTTTTTATTATGGACTTGGTTCAATGAATGACTTCTGGCAGCAGGTTGGTTTGTGGTGGTTTTTTCAAAACGCGTGGTATTGTTGTCTTTTTATTTTTACTCTCAATTCTGCTGCCTATCAATCTGAGATCTTTAAAGGAAGTTTTCTATCCGTAACAACTGGGCAACGTGAAGCATCAAAAGCTTTAGGTCTAAGTAACTCTGTCACATTTTTTAGAGTTATTCTTCCACAAGCAATGATTGTAGCATTACGCCCCCTAGGAAATGAGTTGATTTTAATGATTAAATCCAGTGCTCTTGCCTCACTTATTACTGTTTATGATTTAATGGGGGTTGCTAAACTCACTTATTCACGGACTTTCGATTTTCAAGTTTACGTTTGGGCTGCTCTTATCTATCTCTTTATCGTTGAACTCATTCATCGTTTTATTGTTTTTATCGAACAGCGCCTCACTCGATATTTACGGTAAATAAAATGATCATAAAAAACTTTACAAACAAAAATATTAAATTAATCAAGTTATTCATCAATGAAAGAATAAAATAAGATGAATTTGAAAAATAATAAATCGATCTCTCCCTGTAAAAACCCTGTGATCTCTATTCGAAATCTAAATAAATGGTATGGAAACTTTCAGGTCCTGCATGATATCAACTTTAATGTTCAAGCTGGTGAACATATCGTTATTTGTGGACCATCGGGATCAGGAAAATCAACGTTAATCCGTTGTATTAATCAATTAGAACAAGCACAAAAGGGTTCAATCTGTATCCATAATGTTGATATCCATACCGCTCCTATACAACAGCAAAAAAATGTTCTTCGTAAGATAGGAATGGTCTTTCAGAACTTTAATTTATTTCCCCACATGAGTGTTATACAAAATTGTGTTTTAGCACCTATGACAGTTCAAGGACTTTCCAAACAACAAGCACAAGAACGGGCAATTCGTTACTTAACGCATGTTGGTATTGAAAAACACTGTGAAAAATATCCTTTACAACTTTCTGGTGGGCAACAGCAACGTGTTGCGATTGCCCGTGCACTTTGTATGGAACCTGAAGTCATGCTTTTTGATGAACCAACCTCTGCTCTTGATCCAGAAAGTGTGGGAGAAGTTTTAGACGTGATGGCTCGATTGGCCGATACAGGGATCACAATGCTTTGTGTTACCCATGAAATGGGCTTCGCACGTAAAGTCTCAGAAAGAATACTCTTTCTAGAAAATGGAAAAATTATTGAAGATACAGCCTCTGAAGAATTTTTTACTAATCCTAAAAGCCAACGTGCTTGTAATTTTCTTGCTAAAATTAAATATTAATTATTAACATATTGCTTTATTTATACAATTTTATTCCTGCTTTTTAAAAGAGTGATAATTGTTTGTGCGCCAACAACCCCCGATGGTACTTCAGTTTTCATTTTCTGTTCTACCATCTCAAAGGCATCGAGTTGTGCCTGTCGTATTAAAGGATTAAACAAAAGTTGTTCTACTTGTCTTGCTAACATGCCTGGGCGTAGAAATTCATCAAAATATTCCGGTACAATAGGCTTATCAGAAATAATATTGGGAAGAGCTGCACTCCATAAAATTATTTTAGGGAAAATAAAGAATTTAGAAAAACGATCAAGTTTATAGCAAAGGACCGTTGGAATTTTAGCTAATGCTAATTCAAGTGAAACCGTTCCAGATGCTGCAAGTGCAACATCTGCTTGTGCAAAAGCACGCCATTTTGCATCTTCACCAACTACAATTTCCACTTTGCTTTTCCAGCCTTGTACAAAATCACGAATTTTATCCGCTAAACGTGGTAAGGTTGGTAAAATAATACGTAAATGAGGAATACGTTTTACAAGAATCTCTACTGTTTCTCGAAAAATAGGCATTAAAGAACGAATTTCTAAATTGCGTGATCCTGGTAAAATAACTAATGTAGGCGATGATGTTTGTGTATCGATCAAATTTCTTTGTTCTAATTGGCATTTTTTTTCTGACTGAACGATCAAAAGGGAAGGATATGTCAAAAGACGATGTCCAACATAAGTCGTGGGAGGACCACCCAAATCTTGCATAATCTTTTCTTCAAAAGGAAAAACCGCTAAAACATGGTCAACAAACTTGCGCATAGCTTTAGCGCGCTCTGGACGCCATGCCCAAACGGTTGGTGCAACATATTTAATGATAGGAATAGAAGGCGCTAAAACGCGCACCTTTTTTGCAACACGATGCGTGAAATCAGGACTATCAATAATAATGAGGCAATCAGGTTGTTCTTGTGCAATAAATTTGGATAAATTGCGAATATGTAGCAACAATAATGGTAGTTTTTTCAACACCTCCTTTAAACCTATTAAAGCAATATCATGGGAATCAAAAAAGCTTTTTAAACCTAATGCCTTTAAATGCCTCCCCCCAACACCAATCAAATGAATATTGCATCCTGTTTGTTGTGATAAACAAGAAATTAAATCGGACGCAAGTAAATCACCAGATTCCTCCCCTGAAACCACAGCAATCTTTAAAAAACAATTATTCATGACCAAACTTTTCAAATGTCTCTATAAATAGAGAATATTTGTTGGCTTTTTCTATTGTTGTTTTCACCGATAATATTAGACTTCTATTTGCCTCCACCGCAACACCAGATAAACCACTCTTTGCAATATTCATTATTGTCGCGGGCCCAATTGATGGTAAATCAACGCGATTATCCTGTTGTGGTTTTGCACATTTTACAAGAATGCCACCTTTAAGGGGAATTTGCCCTCTTTCTCGCATTTCACAAACACGCCACAACATATTATCAGTTCCCTCAGCGCCCTCCAGTGCAACCACCCTTCCTTGGACAACGACAACGGCTTGCCCGATATCTAATTGACCTAACAGCTTTGCTGCTTCTGCTGCTAAAAAAATATCTTTTTTTTCTTTTCGCGTAGCACGCCGCACTGTTAAATCAAACTCTACGGGAGCTAAAAGATCTGCGACTATCTCGTGAGCACCAACAACACGAAAACCATACGTTTCAATAATCCGTATAAAAGCTTTTAATAACGCATCATCCCCTCTCTTCAAAGCTCCGATTAACTTAGGAAGAGCTAAAAATGTTGTCCAGTCCAGTCGCAATTGTTTAAGAAGTGGGCGCTTTTTCACACCACCTGCCAAAACAACATTATAAACTCCAGCCTCTTTTAAGATTTTAACGAGTCGCGCTAACTCCACAATTGATAGCTCGCAATGCTCATAGCGATAAAGAACAGAATCTGCCTCACCACGCAAAAGAACAAGAAAAGGATTCTCTCCATTCTTCTCAAGAGCCTGCGCAACAGTAATCGGTAGAACACCATTTCCTGCTATAATAGCAGTACGGCCGGAAAGAAAACTTCTGGCTCCCCACATAGGCATTTTTAATCCTTACGTTCTTTTACTCTATCACCTTCAAATTTTGGTGTACAATAAAAACGTTTTCCTTCTTCCTTAATAAAATTAACTATATCAAGAACAGACTGAGAAGAAGAATAGAAAGAAGCAACATCACTGACACGCTCTTTAAATGGTTTGCTATGATCAAAAAGCATAGCAACCGCATGACGGAGTGCATGAATATCTTGACGCTCAAGTCCTGCACGCTTCATGCCGATAATATTGAGGCCAGCAAGTTTTGCCTGTACCCCAACAGCTGTTCCATAGGGAATGAGATCACCAACCAATGCCGATACACCACCAATAAATGCATGATGCCCAACACGAACAAATTGATGCACAGCAGCACCCCCACCAATAA
Source organism: Bartonella sp. TT67HLJMS (assembly GCF_042193375.1). NCBI lineage: Bacteria > Pseudomonadati > Pseudomonadota > Alphaproteobacteria > Hyphomicrobiales > Bartonellaceae > Bartonella > Bartonella sp. TT67HLJMS. The sequence goes on along the minus strand of NZ_JBHILP010000008.1, from coordinate 35,449 downwards.
TCACATAATCACCAATAATAACATGACCAGCTATCATCACATTATTTGCGAATGTTACATGATTCCCTACATGACAATCATGAGCAATATGCGCATAACAAAAAAATTGGCAATTATCACCAACAACTGTCATTCCTACACTCGAATCGGAACCCCTATGCATTGTTACGCCTTCACGAATCGTGCAGTTTTCACCAATCGAAAGAGTCGTAGCCCCTCCCTTATGTTTATTATTTTGCGGATCTGCTCCCAAAACTGCATGAGAAAATACTTTACTCTTGGCTCCTAACGTTGTCTTCCCCATTATCACAACATGACTCATCAAACTGCATCCATCACCAATAACAGCATCTGAACTAATATGACAAAACGGTCCAACTTGTACATTCTCACCAAGCTGCGCTCCATTCTCCACAAGAGCAGTTGGATGGATTTTCGTACCGGACATTTTTAAATTCCCATCAAATATCTTTTATTCTTGTTCGACAATCATCGCAGCAATTTCTGCTTCAGCGACGCGGACATCTTCTACTTTTGCAACGCACGAAAAACGTCTCATACCAGATCTTTTTTTCAAGAGCTGAACATGAATCTTGAGCTGATCACCAGGCATAACCGGCTTACGAAATTTTGCATTATCAACCGTCATAAGGTAAACTAAATTTGTTTGCTTATTACCTAAATTTAAAAGTGCTATTGCTCCTGCTGTTTGTGCCATAGCTTCTAAAATCAAAACTCCAGGCATAACAGGCTTCGCGGGAAAATGTCCCGTAAAATGCGGCTCATTAATCGTTATATTTTTAATACCAATCGCTTCTTGCTCACCATCAATATCAATGATACGATCAATTAATAAAAATGGATAACGGTGCGGTAATATTGATAATAGTTTTTCAATATCGACAGCCTCTAAATTTTTAGTCTTTTCACTGCTGATCATATCAGCGTTTCTCCTTTTTAACTTTTCCCATACTGCGCAATGTCGCTACTTCACGAAACCATTGTTTAAATGGTCGCGCTGGACTACCTCCCCATTTTTCGCCATCCGGAATGTCATTCATAACACCACTACGAGCAGCAATCTGAACACATTTACCTATTATGATGTGATCGGCTACTCCAACACCTCCGCCAAGCTGAGACATATCCCCTATCGATGTACTTCCCGCAATGCCACACTGAGCGGCAATAAGACAATAGCGGCCGATTTTTACATTGTGGGCAATTTGTACAAGATTATCAATCTTGCTTCCTTTACCAATAACAGTATCTTGAAATGTCCCACGATCAATTGTCGTGTTCGCACCAACTTCTACACCATCCTCAATAATAACGCGACCCAGCTGTGGAACTTTCTCGATTCCAGAAATGCCCCCAACATAACCAAAACCATCTTGCCCAATGCAAACACCAGGATAAAGCTGAACCTTATCACCTATTATAGAACACTGAACTGTTACCTTAGGAGCAATATAGCAGTCACATCCAATACGGCAATTTTCACCGATAACAGCTGTGGATGAAATAAGGGTTCCTGCACCAATCTCAACATTTCTACCAATAACAGCTCCCGCTTCAATACACACATCATGTGCCAACTTAGCCGTTGGATGAATATGCGCATGCGATGAAATCCCCTTCGATCCTAACCAAGGCATTGGCTTGACAGAATCTGGAAACAAAATACGACCAATCTGAGCAAAGTCACGCTGTGGTGTGGATGTTACCAAAATTGCCATAGTTTCGGGAACTTTAAAAACAATCTCATTCGTACAAAAAACAGCAACAGCAGAACTGTCCAGTAAAGCATCAGAAAACTTCCGATGCTCTACAAAAACAAGAGAACCCTCCACAGCACTCTCAAGTGAAGAAAGAGTATTGATAACTTTATGAGAAAACTCTGGATTAAGAAGCTTTGCACCCGTCAACTCAGCAACATTTGCAACTGTCAATTGCCGGGACGGCGTAAAAAAAAATGTATCCGCCATCAAAACACTTTCTCTCCCAGCTTAAGCTATTCTCTTCAAGTTTTTCCTTCTTAAAATCGCTCAAATCAGAACTTCGTAGAAATACCAAAATTCAATTGTTGCAAACGATCACCTTCCTGCTTCGTTATTGGCCAAGCATAATCAAAACGCAAAGGACCAAACGGAGAATCCCACATCAAACTCACACCTGCAGATGAACGCCAAGCACTTTTGGTATTGGTAACAGACGGTTCACCCTTAAAAACGGCTTTATAATTATTGCCATAAAGCGTGGCAATATCCGCAAATAAAGCACCGCGCAACCCGAACCCTTCAGGCACAACAGGGATAGGAAACTGTACTTCAGCAGTCGCATTCATATATGTTGTTCCCCCCAAGAAATAAACCTCACCCTTACTGGAAACCTGACGTGGACCTATTCCATTATATTTGAACCCTCGAATCATATCAGTATTCGCTTTAAACATATCGAAAATACGAACACCATCTCGGCCCATTCCGTGGATATAACCACCCCCAAAGGAAAGCAAACCAACAATATCCTTCTGATCAGAAAGAGTCTTGTACATCATCGCCTTACCCGTGGTCTTCAAGAACTTTGCACTTCCACCAAGCCCTGCATATTCCTGAAGAAGATGCACGTACCACCCATCATGAGGGGATCTCATATCATCAATCGTATTATAGGTGAAACCATAACTAATTGATGAACGTTTCCAAGGGCTTTGTTTTGCAGCTTGAACAATCGCACCAGAATATTTCCCATATAATTCTATTACATCACTCTCTTTGTCAAAATCGTACTCTCCGCCAAAATCATATTCTTCCTGTACATAAGAATAAGCTACATTAGCAGATAATTGATTATTAATAGGTAATGAAAACCGTAGCGATCCACCTGTCTGTCGTACATCATAGGCCTTATCAGCACGATAAGTACTACGAAAAACATCAACGCCAGCAGATAAACGATACCCTAAGAAATAAGGATCAACAAATGATAAATTATAATTACGAGATTTTTCTTGCCCCGCACCTAATCCTAAACGAACATATTGACCACGTCCCCCAAGATTACGTTCAGTAACAGAAACTTCAAGTGACATACCAGGACTTGTTCCCCCTGTTGTATACCCTCCAGAAAGAGAGAGATCTCCTGTTGAAGCTTCAACGACATCTATTACTAAAATAACTTGGTCAGATTGATCTGTGGGAACCATTGAAATATTAACGGCTTTGAAGAAACCTAAACTTTCTAGACGACGTTTTGCCCGCTGTAATAAAGTTTGATTGTAAGCATCCCCTTCGTTTAAATCAATCTCACGGCGAATGACGTAATCACGCGTTTTCTCATTGCCACGTATATCAATACGCTGAATATAAGCACGTGTACCCTGTTCAATATTATATAAAATTGAAATTGTATGATTTGCTAAATTACGATTTCCCCGCGGCTCAACTTTAGCAAAAGCATATCCCGAATCAGCAACCTTGTTATTAATAATTGCAACAGACTGTTCAATATCTTCTGCACTATAAACATCACCTGGCTGGGTTTTAAGCCCCCTTTTCACAGATTGAACGTCAATTCCATCAACATCACTTTCAACCTGAATATCACTAATTTTATAGCGCACACCCTCATCAAGAACGAAAGAAATTTTATATGTATTGCTTGCTGCATCAAAAGTCGCTTTAGAAGAGACTACACGAAAATCTGCATAACCACGATTATAATAAAAGCGACGTAAAGCTTCTTCATCAGCAGCGAGACGCTCTTCACTGTAAACATCACCTCCCAACAACTTCGAAAAAATTCCTGAAGTTTTTGTTGAAATCACATCACGCAAACGGCGACTTCCAAAGACACTATTCCCCTTAAAAGTGATATCACCAATCTTTGTTTTTTGCCCTTCAACAACATTAAATACTACATTAACTCGCCCTTTTCCAAGGTTAATCGTTTGAACGTTGACAGTGATATTATTACGACCAAGAGTTTTATAAGCTTCACGAATTGTATTTATATCAGCAGAAAGCTTAGCAGAATTAAAAGGCTCATTCGGTTTTAAAGAAATAAACCGCTTAAGATCTGGGTCTTTAAAAGATTTATTTCCCTGAAACAATATCTGATTGACAACCTCATATTCTTTTACGAATACAACCAATTTATCACCTACCGGATTTATTTTAACATCATAAAATAAACCCAATTCGAAAAGATTCTTCACAGCATTATCAACATCAGCACTGGAAACCCCTTGTCCAGCCTTAATCCCCATATTGTCTCGAATCGCCTGAGAACTTACAAACTTATTCCCACGAACCTCAATAGAACGGACTACAGATGCTTGTATTTCTCCAACCGCAGCAATTGACATAAAAACCGTTGCTGGGGCAATCATCCCCATTTTTAACACCAATACAGATGCTGCATTTAAAAACTTTGAATTTGTAGTCATTGGCTTTTTTACCTTACTCTTGTTCCTTGGACATGATGCCTTAAAAAGCTAACTGCCATAACAACCTTTTTACAGCGAGACTTTTCATTCCTTAATTACTCATTATAATGTACGACGCCACAACATTTTGCAGACATGGTAAACAACCTTCAATTTGTTTTCGCTATTATTACTCAATTTATAAAGCGTTTTCCATAATTTAATTAGCTAAACCAACAAAAATAATCATTAAAAAAGACAAAGATCATAAAAAGGAGAAGAATGGAAAAACCTAAACGAAAAATAATTCCCTGGATTTTAGCAGATATTTCCCTCCCAGTAATGACCTCAATGACATGCAATAAAAGATGCCCACCATCAAGCGGTAGAATCGGAAAAAGGTTAATAAGCCCAACACTTATTGAAAGAAAAGCTGCCAAATTCAACAAAGAGACAAAACCTGTCTCGCTCACTTTCCAAGCAATTTTAACGGTTTTAGAAGGTCCACTTAGCCGACAACGGTCCTCTTTTCCTCCTATTAAACGACTCATAAAAAGAACGGTTTGAGTGACGATAAACACAGTACGGTCTGAAGCTTCTCTTACAGCTGTTACAAAACCATAGCGAATATGTTTTATATAAGTTGGATCTAAATGTGCAGGATTATTTAAATCAATAGGAACACCTACACCTATCATAGCACTTCGTGTTCGATTACCAAATCCATCATCTCGCTCAACGATTTTCGGAGTAATCACCGTTGTAAAGAATCGCCCCATGCGTTCTATTTTAAACTCTATGGGTTCTCTTCCGTGAAAAGCCACATAATTCATCAAATCTTCAAAACTTTCAACCCGTCGTCCATCCATTTCAACAAAACGATCACCTAACTCCAAACCAGACTGAAGAGCAGGGCTATCTTTTACCAAAGAACCAACAACGGGCTCAATGGCTACACGACCATAGATAAAGAAAAAAAATGTTAGAATAACAACAGTAAAAAGGGCATTGAAAAAAGGACCGGCAAAAACAGTTGCTGCTTTTTTCCAAGCATGCGCACTAGCAAATGAACCGTCAACAATCAGAGATGATTGGGATGATACCGTATCATTTTTTCCCTCATCCCCAACAAACTTTACATACCCTCCTACGGGGATAAGTGCTAAGCGCCACTTCGTGCCATGCTTATCTGTATAACTCGCTATTTCTGGCCCAAATCCAAGCGAAAAAACTAACGCCTTAATACCACACCACCGACCAATGAGATAATGCCCAAACTCGTGCACAAAAATGATAATCATAATGATGAAAAGAATACTCAAACTTCTTAAAAGAAAATCACCCATAGTGACGATATAATTTAAAAGTCCCAAACTACCTTCTCCCAATTAGATCATACTAAAAAGATTAAAAGGTGCATCCATATCAGACATAAATGAACCAATTAAATAAAGAAGAAAAGCTGCCCCTACCAATCCATCTATACGATCCATAAAACCACCATGTCCAGGCAATAAAGAACTAGAATCTTTAACAGAAAACCGTCTTTTGAGCCATGATTGCCCTAAATCACTCAATTGTGAAACAATTGACAAAACAAGTGTAAGGAGTGGCACAAAAAAACTTGCTAAATTTATATCAAAAAATCCAAAAGCAACCCATATACCACCGAAAACTCCGACAAATGTACCACCAAGTGCTCCTGACCATGTTTTATTAGGAGAAAATTGTGGTGCTAATTTAGGTCCCCCTAATGCACGTCCGATAAAATACCCGCCAATATCTGTTCCCCACACTATCGTAAATAAGAAAATAACAACTTGGAACCCCAACATTTCATGATCCCGTAGAAAGCATAAAGCAACAACAGGAAAAGATGCATATAAAAAACCACAAAAAACCCAACCACTCTTTTTTATAGATATAATAGCCAACACCGCAGCCAAAACGATTAAAACACAAAAAATCAATGAAGCAGATACACTCAACACTAAAAAAAAGCCAAAGATCAAATAAAAGGTACTTGCTAATATTTTTTGTAAAATACACCATTTCTCTTTAGTAATACTCATCCACTCATAAAGAACAAAACCGCCAATACACCATACAAATAAAAAAAAGGAGATTCCTCCCAACCATGTTAGATACAATGCAATAAAACCAAACACAAAAGCTGTCAGAACACGATAAACCAAATTAGACAAAACAACATCCAAACAATAAAAATAGAAAATACAAGCTCTAAAATTGACGTAAGAAAAACCTCCCTACGCAATATTTTTATTTCATACTTGTATAAATTTCCCTTATAATTTATCATAAACAATTCAGTTTACCAAGATAGCGCTTATGAGACAAATAATCAATGAAAACAGCTTCGAAAATCTCCGTCAAGATTGATCCTAAAGTATTTTTTTAATATTTTCTCAAATATAAAATGAAAAAGCAGCTACCTATGCCCCATATAAATTAACTAATATAGGTTTCATATAAAAACACTTCTCTATCAAATATTCGTCGTAAAAAAACGAATTACACCGCATAGCATCTGCTTCATCGATTATACTCACATGTTTTATAATGGAAAATAAGAGAAAGGTTAGGCTTGTTTTTTTGTGTTATATTCTTTCCCCAACCCTCATCTTAGAATATTTAAATAATTTCTAAGAATGCTTTCATTATGCTGTTTAACAAAGACATGCTAAACTGAAAGCCCTCACCATGCTGCTCAATAGCGTCTTCTAGCAAAGGACATGATTCACCACGCAGATTAAAAAATTAAAACATCTGCCCTTTCAAATCAATCTCTCCCATATCAAAATGATAAAATACCTTCCTGCATCACACCTTGTTATCACAGAGCACACCACTTCCCTTATCTATAGAAACAATTTACAGGCTGGGAGTAAACATCCTTTTCTAACAACAAAATCGTCTTAAACGTGCATAATTTCAGATTCTTTTACGGCTAAAATTTTATCAATATCAGCAATCGTTTCATCTGTGAGTTTTTGAACTTTTTCAGACAAACTATGGGCTTCATCTTGTCCAATTTCACCATCTTTTTCTAACTTTTTCAAATTGTCCATACCATCCCGACGAACATGACGTGTAGCAACACGCGCTTGCTCTGCATAGTGATGTGCAATTTTTACAAGTTCTTTACGGCGCTCTTCATTCAACTCAGGCAAAGGAATACGTAAATTCGTACCATCAGTTATGGGATTTAAACCAAGACCAGAATCGCGAATAGCGCGCTCTACAGCTCCTACCATCGTTTTATCCCATACAGAAACAGAAAGCATCCGAGGTTCGGGAACAGAAATATTAGCAACCTGATTTATGTGCACAACAGAACCATAAGATTCAACGGTCAACGGCTCTAATAAACTGGCCGATGCACGTCCAGTCCGCAAACCACCTAATTCATGTTTAAAAGCCGTAATAGCACCATCCATGCGACGTTTCAGATCATCCATAATTGATGTAACATTCATATTTCTGTCTCCTTCAATTGTCCTTTGAAGCTTACCCTTATTCCGATACTATTGTAAAGCGTCCTGTTCCATTCAAGACCTTAGCCAAACCGCCTTTTTCATGAATGGAATACACAATAATCGGTACATTGTTCTCACGTGCTAAAGTGACCGCCGTTGAATCCATAACAGATAATCCCCATTGTAACACTTCAACATGTGTTAATTGGTCAAAACGCTTAGCCGTAGGGTCTATCTTTGGATCTGCTGAATAAATACCATCAACTTGTGTTCCTTTAAGAAGGACATCCGCACCAATCTCAGCTGCACGCAAAGTAGCAGCAGAATCAGTGGTAAAAAATGGATTTCCTGTACCGCCCGCAAAAATAACAACTTTTCCCTGATTCATATAAGCTATTGCTTTACGCTGCGAAAAACTTTCACAAATTTGTGGCATAGCAATCGCAGAGAGTACAACAGTTTCAACCCCTAATTTTGTCAAAGATGTTCGCAATGCTAAAGAGTTGATAGCAGTTGCAAGCATTCCCATATGATCACCTGTCACTCGGTCTCCACCATGGGAAGCAACAGCAACGCCACGAAAAATATTTCCCCCACCGATAACAACCGCAACTTCTATCCCCATTGTGCGCACTTCTGCAATATCAGCGGCAATACGATCTACAACAGAAACATCAATGCCAAAACTTTGCCCCCCCATAAGAGCTTCACCAGAAGCCTTTAAAAGAATACGTTTATACGGAAGTGCTAATGCCATTAATAATCTCCCCAAAAGCACATTTACTTTTTGCTTTTGACATCACGAAGGGCACCACTTTTTTTCACGTGACGCCCTCTCAACAATTACATCATCCCCATCAGAGATTCTACAACCAACGATATGACTTTAAATCTCTAATCAAGAGTTTGCAATAACTAGCCTTTTACAGCAGCAGCAACCTCTGCAGCAAAATCAGACTCCTCTTTTTCCACACCTTCACCCAATGCAAAACGAATAAAGCCTGTAATTTTTGCTGGTGCGCCAATTGATTTTTCAGCATCCTTTAAAGCTGCCTCAACAGTCATATCAGGATTCATAACGAAAGCTTGAGAAAGCAAAACAACCTCTTCAAAAAACTTACGCATACGTCCTTCTACCATTTTTTCAATGATATTTTCAGGCTTTCCAGATTGACGTGCTTGATCTGAAAAAATTGCTTTTTCACGTTCAACAGCAGCAGCATCAACATCTTGTGCTGTAAGCGCTAAGGGATTGGTTGCTGCAATATGCATCGCAACCTGCCGACCAAAAGCAAGAGCAGCCTCTTTATTTCCTGTTGTTTCAATTGCAACCAAAACACCAAGCTTACCAAGACCATCAGCTACACTATTGTGTATATAAGTCGCAACAACACCATTCTCAACAGACAATTTAGCGGAACGACGAAATGTCATATTTTCGCCAATTGTACCAATTGCATCTTTAATCGTAAGCTCTACAGTCTTCTCAGAACCTGGATAAAGAGAAACAGAAACAGATTCAACATCACCTGGCGTATCTAAAGCAGCAGTTGCTACATTGCGCACGATATCTTGGAATCCGGCATTGCGTGCAACAAAATCTGTTTCAGAATTAATCTCAACCAAAACCGCATTTAAATCTTTTGATACGACTCCGATTAATCCTTCAGCCGCTGTACGACCGGCCTTTTTATCTGCTTTAGCTATTCCTTTTTTACGAAGCCAATCAACAGCAGCTTCCATATCACCACTGGTTTCAGCTAGAGCAGCTTTACAGTCCATCATACCAGCGCCAGATAGTTCTCGAAGTTCTTTTACTTGTGCAGCAGTAATGCTCATATTTGCCTCTTTATTTTGTAATAGTGAAAGCGTGCAAAACTCCTCTGCACGCCTATAACTTCTTCTTTAGACAATAAAAGTACCTTAATTAGGCGTTTTATATTATTCAGAAACTTCTGAAACCGCATTTTCTTCCAAAATAGGCTCCACAGGCGCATCAACTTGAGCTCCTAAATCGATACCCATTGCTCCTTGCTGGCGTGCAATACCATCAAGGGCGGCACGAGCAAAAAGATCGCAATAAAGAGAAATTGCACGTGAAGCATCATCATTACCTGGTATCGGATGCGTTACGTCATCAGGATCGCAATTTGTATCAATAATAGCAATAACAGGAATGCCTAAACGTTTTGCTTCCTGAAGGGCAATATTTTCTTTATTCGTATCGATGACAAATATAAGATCTGGAACAGATCCCATATCTTTAATACCACCAAGCGCACGATTAAGCTTTTCACGGTCACGTTCAAGATTTAAACGTTCTTTTTTGGTAAAACCTTGCGCCTCAGCAGCAAGAATTTTGTCAAGCTTTCGCAAACGATGTATCGAATTGGAAATCGTTTTCCAGTTTGTGAGCATGCCGCCAAGCCAGCGTGCATTAACGTAATACTGGGCAGAACGATTCGCCGCATCAGCGATAATGTCAGATGCTTGCCGTTTCGTACCAACAAAGAGAATACGACCACCACGCGCAACAGTATCTGAAACAAGTTTAAGCGCTTGGTGTAAAAGCGGAACGGTCTGAGCAAGATCAATAATATGGATATTATTACGCTGACCATAAATATAGGGAGTCATTTTGGGATTCCAACGATGAGTCTGGTGACCAAAATGCACACCTGCTTCTAAAAGCTGGTGCATAGTAAAATCGGGTAGTGCCATAAATCTTATCCTTTCCGGTTCAACCTCCGCGGAAAAAGCAGGAAAACCTACTACCGGCGGATGCTTGCTAGAATTTTCTCACAAATTATTTGCAAACACCCAAACTCCGCGTGTGGAATAGCGCAAACATACTAATATTTGATTCTTTTTCAAGTCATTTTCTTTAATCATTTAATATTTGCATTTTCACATTGATTAAGATCTTTTCCAAGTTCCAAGAATTCGAGACTGTTCAATTTTGCACGCACTGAAAAAGTTCCATAATCTATATGAAGATCACGCATGATACCATTCTCATGTAAAAGAAAACTGCTACGATAAATCGGCAAACCATCTTTATTTTCTCCATCATCAAAATAAGAAATTGTAACAGGCCAATATTCGTCTTCATCCAATTTTCTCACTTTTTCCGTTTCGCTATCAGATAAAAGCGCCTTCTTTTCCCCTATGACGATACTTTCTTTTATAACTTTATCTGCTTTATTTGTCCCATCAAATACAGTAACATTGTAAAAATGATGCCCTGCTTTTGCATGGCGGATAATATTTTTTAGTTGCATCATTGGAAATTCAGCCATTGCGAGCTTATACTCTTTTTCCTTTGGCTTTTTTAAGGTAACTGTAATACCATCTTGAGTACGCTCCGCGACCCCCTCAGCACGATGCGCAACCTCTTCTCCCTCTTGATCTGTAATATTAAAACGGAATGTACGGCTGTCTCCTGTTTCATAACTCGTCGTCTGTTGATCCGTTAAACGTACCGGCATATCTTCAATGTGAACACGACTAATAAAACGAAAACGTGTGCTATAGCCTTGGCATGCCGAACCAGTAAGCTCGTAAACCATTCGCCCTGACATCGCAGAAATTGTCATATCATGAGAAACGCTATCGAGATGAAAATCATAAATTGCTCGATGAGGCACAATAAAAATAGGCTCTTCAGCTCTCGCTGTACATAAAAAAACAATATATAAAATTATTATAAATAATGATCTAATCATTCCCAAATTCCAAACTTTATCCCCGTTGCATAACATCATACAATAAGGCAAAAAAGGCTAATTTCTCAATTAACCACACATTTCCTTAAATCAAAAAATAGATTATACAATGAATGTATTATAGAGCAGCTATGGAGTTTAAATTATGACCAATATGATTGAAAAAAACTTAGAGAAATTCGGAATCACTCTTCCTGAAATAACCTCCCCCCTTGCCAATTACATCACCACTTCACAAAGTGGCAATCAACTCTTTATTTCTGGACAACTCCCTCTTATTAATGGAAAACCAATAGCCATCGGTAAAGTTGGTGCAACTGTGAATACCGAACAAGCCCAAAAAGCATCCGAAGCTTGCGCTCTCAATATTCTCGCTCAACTCCAAGCAACTCTAGGTGACTTAAATAAAATAAAACGTGTGGTAAAAATTACTGTTTTTGTGGCTGTAGATTCTCATTTTACCGATATTCCTTTTGTTGCCAATGGAGCTTCTAATTTATTCGTCAATATCCTTGGTGAAATTGGGAAACACGCCCGTTCTGCTATTGGTGTTGCCTCTCTTCCTATGGATGTTCCTGTAGAAGTTGAAGCCATCATAGAAATCTAAGCCTTCATTAAGACAGTGCACCATCCTAAATATAACTAAAGTCACAATACTTCTTTGTCTTAAACTCTGATAAACTTTGTATTTTTTCGTTTTTAATTAAAATCTTAAACTTACAATAAAAGGAAATATTTGTATGAAACAAGCTTATGACAATAACAATATTTTTGCTAAATTGATTCGCAATGAAATCCCTTCTGTTCGTGTCTACGAAGATGATGATGTTATTGGATTTATGGATATCATGCCACAGGCACCAGGTCATACGCTGGTCATTCCTAAAAAAGGCTCTAGAAACTTACTTGATGCAGATACTGAAACATTATTTCCTGTTATTAAAGCTGTTCAAAAAATTGCAAATGCCGTCAAAAAAGCCTTTCAAGCAGATGGCATAACTGTCATGCAATTTAATGAAGCAGCTAGTCAACAAACAGTTTATCATCTCCATTTCCATATTATACCACGTATGGAGGGAATAGAACTTACCCCTCATAATAATATAATAACGCCTACAGAAATACTTGAAGAGAATGCAAAGAAAATTCGTGCAGCCTTATAACACACTCTTAAGTTGTTGTGCTTTTTTTTCCTACACGTTTTTTTGTAAAATTTTCCATTTTACTTTTCTTTGAACTTGCAGATATATCGGAAGATGAAATTTCTAACTGTAAGCTTTCTTTTTTGCCATTTGATTTTTGTGTCAATACGCGAACAATGCCACCGTTGCGTAACTTTCCAAATAAAATTTCATCAGCTAATGGCTTTTTAATATATTCTTGTATAACACGCCCTAATGGGCGTGCTCCCATCTGAGAATCGTATCCCTTATTGGAAAGCCATAAAGTTGCAGAAGGGCTTAATTCAAAACAAATTCCCCGATCAGCTAATTGTGCTTCAAGCTGAAAAATAAATTTTTGCACTATCTGATTGATGATTAAATGAGATAAAGGTGCAAACGGAATAATTGCATCTAACCGATTACGAAACTCTGGTGTAAATAACCGATTGATTGCTTCTATATCCTCACCATCACGATGTACTTTCCCAAATCCAATAGCTGATTTTGCCATATCTGAAGCACCAGCATTGGTTGTCATAATCAAAATAACATTGCGGAAATCAATTTTCTTACCATTATGGTCTGTTAATCTACCATAATCCATTACCTGCAATAAAATATTAAATAACTCTGGATGTGCTTTCTCAATCTCATCTAGCAATAGGACTGCGTGAGGCTTCTGATCAACAGCATCTGTAAGGAGACCTCCTTGATCAAACCCTATATAACCTGGAGGAGCTCCGATTAAACGTGCTACCGTATGCCGTTCCATATATTCTGACATATCAAAACGCAATAATTCAATGCCTAAAGATGATGCAAGCTGTTTTGCAACTTCAGTTTTTCCTACACCTGTTGGTCCTGAAAATAAGTAACTTCCTATTGGTTTATCCGGTTCGCGTAAACCTGCTCGCGCCAATTTTATGGATGAAACTAAGACGGAAATTGCCTGATCTTGCCCATAAACAACATGTTTGAGTTCTCTTTCAAGCTTACTCAGTATCTTCTGATCATTCCGAGAAACTGTTTTTGGTGGAATTCTTGCAATTGTAGCAACAGTGGCTTCAATTTCTTTAACACCTATACTCTTCTTGCGTTGTTTTTGTGGCAAAAGCTTTTGCGCTGCGCCACTTTCATCAATAATATCAATTGCTTTGTCAGGTAACCTACGGTCAATTATATAACGTGAAGATAATTCTACGGATGCCTTCATCGCCTGATCTGTATATTTAATCTGATGAAAATCTTCAAAGTAAGGCTTCATCCCCTGCAAAATCTTAATCGCATCTGTAACGGAAGGTTCATTAATATCAATCTTCTGAAAACGACGCTCTAAAGCACGATCTTGTTCAAAGAATTTGCGATATTCTCTGTAAGTCGTCGAACCAATACATCGCATAGTTCCAGAAGATAATACAGGTTTTAAAAGATTTGCTGCATCCATATTTCCCCCTAATGTCGCTCCTGCTCCAATTAAGGTATGAATTTCATCAATAAATAAAATAGCATCTGGATACAGCTCAAACTCTTTAATAACTTGCTTTAAGCGTTCTTCAAAATCACCGCGATAACGTGTACCAGCAACAAGTCCCCCCATATCAAGAGAAAATATTGTTGCATTTGATAAAACTTCAGGTACTTGCCCATCAACAATGCGCTTTGCCAATCCCTCAATAATAGCGGTTTTCCCCACTCCAGGATCACCAACCAAAAGCGGATTGTTTTTTGACCTTCGACATAAAATCTGAATCATGCGTGAAATTTCTATTTCACGGCCAATTAATAAATCAATTTTTCCATTAAGCGCTTTACAATTGAGATCAACACAATAATTCGTTAAAGCACTTGTTCCTCTTTCACCATTATCCGAAATCTGCTGATCTAATTGCTCTTCAAGTCCTTCAAGTAACATGGATAACCCATCATCACGTGTGATACCATGCGAAATAAAACGTACAGCATCATAGCGTGTCATTCCCATTTCTTGAAGAAAATATGCTGCATGGCTTTCACGTTCAGAAAAAATTGCAACAAGAACATTTGCCCCCGATACTTCATCTTTTCCAGCTGATTGTGCATGAATCACCGCACGTTGGATAACACGCTGGAAAAAAGCTGTAGGCTTCGTATCCTCATCAGCTCTAATCTGTTCATCTAACTCTGAGCGAAGATAATTGGTTAAACGCTCTCGTAATTCCTCCACATCTACCTGGCAAGCCTGAATAACAGAATTTGCATCGGCATCATCTAACAGCGCAAGTAGAAGATGCTCTAATGTTGCGTATTCATGCCGTGCTTGAGTAGCAATTGTTAATGCACGATGCAAAACCTCTTCAAGACTAGGTGTAAAAGATGGCATAATTCCTCACTTCCATTCCATTACACATTGTAACGGATGTTCATTTTGACGCGCACATTCCCTCACTTGTAATATTTTCATTTCAGCGACTTCATAAGTATAAGTTCCACATTCTCCTATCCCACTGTGATGAACATTTAACATTATTTGCGTTGCCTCTTCGAAACTTTTTTTAAAAAAGTTCTTCAAAACGAAAACAACAAAATCCATAGGTGTGTAATCATCATTAAGCAAAAAAACTCGACATAATTTAGGTTTTTCGAGTTTTGCTCTAGCCTTAGGCATTATAACCGCACCATGCCTAACTTCATCCCAATTCTTGCCCTTTTCATTATGCATAATATGAGCTATAGAGTTTATTATGAGCGTCTGTCCCATTATCGTTTTCCATGCAGTACATTTTTATTAATTTTAAGTTCTTTCATAACTATTGCAATACCTGTATGTATTAGAAAAAGATTTCCTCTATGGTTAGACTTCAATCACTCACTCATAAAATAACTTCTGTAAACAAATTAGTAATACCATTCGTCTAAACTGCATCAACAAATTACAGAAAAGGAAGCTTTATAGAAGTTTTTCAGGATAAATGGAGAAATAGGATACTGCAAGTGTATATTAATTATCAAAAAATTATGCGCTACTGTAAAACAATAGCAATTTCTTTTGTTGTGTTAGCTTTTTCTTACTGTTGGGCATCAGCCACACCTCAAGGAGCCTATCCTGATAAGTATGCGGCTATTGTTATAGATGCTACTACGGGAAAAACTCTATTTCAAGCCAATGCAACACTGAAACGTTATCCTGCTTCTTTAACAAAGATGATGACATTGTACTTACTCTTTGAAGCTATGCAGATGCGTCGTGTGACACCAAATACACCAATTCCTGTTTCACATTATGCAGCAATGCGTCCACCGACAAAAATTGGGTTTAAAGCAGGCCAAACAATTTCTGCAGAATCAGCAGCTAAAGCACTCATTACAAGATCCGCAAATGATGTTGCTGCTGCCATTGCAGAATATCTTGGAGGTAGTGAAAAAAAATTCGCTCAAATGATGACTATAAAAGCTCGTAAACTTGGCATGAAACATACACATTTCGCAAATGCTTCAGGACTTCCGGATGTGCACAATTATTCTACAGCACGAGATATAGCAACTTTGTCATTAGCTTTACGTAAACATTTTCCAAAACAATATAAATTGTTCAAAACAAAAAGTTTTAATTTCCGTGGGCATAAAATTAACAGCCACAATAAACTCGTTAAAATAATGAAAGGTGTCGATGGAATTAAAACAGGATACACACAAATGTCAGGTTCTAATTTAGCAACTTCAATGCGTCTTGATGGGCGCTCTGTTGTCGCTGTTGTTATGGGAGGGAAATCATCTACTGCACGTGACGAGCATATGGCTAGCCTATTGAATCAATATTTGCCTAAAGCAAGCCAAATGAAAAGTGGTGAACGTTTAATGGCTTCTGTACGCTATCACTTACCGACTGGCGCCAATACTCCTATACCAACCATTAAAGCTGATTCAAATAATTTTGACGATGAAATTTCAACTATGTTGACAGCATTTGCAGAACAACCTAAAAACTCCAATATCGCAATAACGGCTGTAAATAAGGTAATTATCCCAATACCAAACCCTCAAAAAACTATACCGGTTGAAACTCATAAAATTGTAACAGCCTCTTTGTCCACAAATGCCGGATGGGCTATCCAAATTGGTTCTCTTCCTAGTGAAGAACAAGCAAAAACTTTACTTTTAAAAGCAAAAAATATAGCTTTTTCTACTTTAAAGCACGCATCTTCACACATGCAACTATTTGAAAAAAGTGGGCAGCGTTATTACCGAGCGCGCTTTACAGGGTTTCAATCAAAAAAAGCTGCATTTGATGCTTGCTCTACATTAAAGAAAGCAAATTTTAACTGCTATACTGTAGCCTACTAAAAATTTTTGAATTCTGCGTTAAGGATAGTATTATGACAGATAATGCTTTTGCTTCATTCCATAAAAAAGAAATTTTATTGAAGCAATCATCCCTCCTTTCATTGCGTTCTCTTCACGATGCTGCCGCAAAACTTACTGGTTTAAAATACAATTCGACTGCATTAGATACACAATCTCTTGTTAACCTTCTCATTTGCCAAACAATACGCAACCGTCGTCTCGTAATGCCTCCTGTACGCATTCATTTACGCGTTGCTAGCCAAACTGGTAATGTGCCTATTAAAATCCGTCTAGGAGCAACAAATATTTAATTCTACAGACCATCTCTAAAAAATTATTTTATTATTAGCCATTATCTACAGCCTTAGAAAAACCTTTGATAAACATACTTTTTTCTTAAATTATGGAATTGTGCTGACAGCTTTTCCAACTATCTAATACCTCCAAGCTTTCAATAAAACCATTATTAAGGACATAAAAAACACCCAATATTTTTCCACTTTTTGATTTAATATAAAAATTATTCTTGATATCTTTTTGGAAAAAAATGAATAGCTTCATTGGATGAAAGCTTATCATTTTAGGGATTATTGTAAAAGCTCAATAAAGAAACTCCCTCTTAATAACGGTCTCCTCTACAACATAAACGCTGTAAAAAATAATCTAACTCCCCTTACTTTTATTTCTTTTAACAGACAAAGAAAATTGGGAAATACAAATACTATCGATGAAAAAACGTAAAAGAAATTATCAGATTAAATATCATGATAACGATTTCCATAAGATTTTAATTTATAATTTATTTTTTGCATATTGAATAAGAGGTTTTCGTAAAATTCTCTTATTTTCCTTCTTATATTGAATCAGTCAAAATCGTTCGCTTGCTCATCACGAGCAAGATTGGCATTAAACTATAAAAAAAGGAATCAAAATATCTCTTATGAATCATTTCAAGTACTCTAGGATCTTTTGTAACATTGAAAGTTGAAAAAAGGATGATAGTGCTGGTTTTCTCCCTCTATAAATAAAGATGCTAATACTCTATAGGTTTTATACCATTCATGGGAAACTTACATTACACTATTCATATGCAAGATACTGATTTATAAAGATAGTTCATTATTTTGCATGTTAGATGAGAATCTCGAATATCGTAAGATTCTCTCATTTGAAATTTGTTTATGTTGAATCAATCCAAATCGTTCTCTTGCATATTACGAGCGAGATTAGTGTGTGGCGTGAGACCGTACCAAAAAGACTCAAAATGCCTATAATGAACCGTTTTAAATGCCAAGGGCTTTGGTCCCCATACAGGGGGGGATGGTAAAGTGTGTAATCGTGCCAGCGTACTCTTTTTATTAAGCATAAAGATGGGGACAGCTCAATGGATTTACTGTTATACCATTCACAGGTGCCATCGCGAAATGAGTTTGGGAGCGTTGAGAGATATTTCTTTAAAACAAACTCATGAATGAGTAACACGATAATGTTCTATCGTGTGCATTCTATTCTCATGAGAATTTTGATAAATATTTTTTAATGTATACGCTATTATTTATTTTATTTTTTTTGACGGTACAGAATTTATAAATAAAAAAAATATTTCCAATATATCTCTTAATTATTGTAAATTAGCATTTCTTTTCAAGGTATTTTTTACCATACTAGGTATCAAAAGATCTTCACTTCTAAAAATTAAAATCTTTAAAATTCTCTCTCCTCATCATAATTATTCAGATTTAACACAAATTTTCCTTGGATACTCAGGCATAATCTTCCATTACTTAAAAGATATGGCTATGGAAACTTTTAAAAGCCATAAAACCCAGCTAAAAAATAATGGCAGACTGATCACTAATTTTACTTTACGCTTTTTTATTTTTTCTAAATTAGACTTTTTCCCATTTTAGAGACAAATCAGATAGATACTGATACTACTCCCCCTCCAAACTTGCATGCCAAAGCTACTATTCGTTAAGAAAACACTGAATCATCTCGAATTTATTTCAAGCTGCTGTTGCATTAAAGTGGAATTTTGATTTACAAGTAACAAAAAAACATAAGCTTTATCAGGAAACACGATCCCTCTCCCAAAAATTCCAGTTATGGATTGAGAAATGTTTCAGCTCCTAACAAGATATTGTATTAACTGCAAGACCACCTTTACTTGTCTCTTTATAGCGTTCACTCATATCATGACCAGTCTGGCGCATTGTTTCTATACAAGCATCAAGAGAAACAAAATGATCTCCATTACCATATAATGCAAGAGAAGAAGCCGTTACCGCCTTAACAGCTCCCATTGCATTACGCTCAATACAAGGAACTTGTACAAGACCTGCAACAGGATCACATGTCATTCCCAAATGATGTTCAAGCGCTATTTCTGCCGCATTTTCAATTTGAGCTGGCGTTCCACCTAACGCTGCGGTCAACCCTGCTGCGGCCATTGAAGATGCCGTTCCAACTTCACCTTGACACCCAACTTCTGCACCAGAAATAGAGGCATTATGTTTGATAACACCGCCTATAGCTGCTGCCGTTAATAGAAAATTATGTATTCCCTCTCGATCTGAATCATCATTAAATTGAAGATAATAACGCAAAACTGCTGGGACAACACCAGCTGCCCCATTTGTTGGGGCTGTAACAACACGACCACCTGCTGCATTTTCCTCATTGACTGCTATAGCATATACCGAAAGCCAATCATTTGCCCAAAGTGGATAATTGCGATTTTTCTTTTGATTTTCCAAAAGCGTTTCATGCAACTTTTTAGCACGCCTTAGAACACGCAATCCACCAGGCAACTCACCTTCTTGTGAAAGACCTCTATCAATGCAATTTGTCATCGCTGAAAAAATTTCATCAAGCCCTGTATCAAGAGAAGAACGCTCTATCTTTGTTTCTTCATTTAAGCGCTTCATTTCAGCAATTGAAAGTCCTGATTTTTCTGCCATTGATAACATTGCACCAGCAGAATCAAATGGATATGGCACCTCTAATGTTTCTGGTTGTATATTATCATTCATATGGCTTAACTCATCCTCAGTCACAACAAAGCCACCACCGATAGAATAATAAATCTGCCGCAACAGAACATTCCCATCAGTATTAAGTCCTTCAAAGGCTAGTCCATTTGTATGTCCTGGGAGGATTTTCTTTCGTTCAAAAATAAGATCATGCTGCACATCAAACTGATAAGCGGGATGTCCTTCTGGTTGCACTTTTTTTTCACGTATAACTTTTTCTAACAATCCCCCCATGCTATCAGGATCAACAGTAGAAGCTTTTTCTCCTAAAAGTCCTAATATGATAGCCCTATCTGTTGCATGACCAATACCTGTGAAAGCTAAAGAACCATAAAGATAAACACGTATACGAGAAACTTGAATATCAGACGACCGAGAAAAATCTCCTATCTTTTGCAAAAACATATTAGCAGCTGTCATCGGTCCCATCGTATGTGAGCTAGAAGGACCAATCCCAATTTTAAAAAGTTCAAAAACAGATAGAAACACGTATCACCTCAAAACTATAGTACAGCTTGAGCATATATGCTTTTTCATAACGTTTGTCCCGTTTAAAATCAAATTGCGAGATAAACTAAAAAAATGACAGCAATAAATACGAATGTCGCTCGTCTTGCTACCACCCAACACTTTCTCTCTATAGTGTTTTCCATTAGACTCACCTTCAAAAAACGGACAATGCCCCTAGAGCCACCGCTCTTAATGTTTCAAACGTAGTAAAATAAGTGTTAATATGCAATATTAAAATTCAATAAGGATGCGAAATTCTTATCGGAAATATTTTTCATAATGCACCAAGTTCTTCAAAACGTATGCTTAATTATATAAAATATTTTATGGATATGTTTCAATGAAACGTACAAATTTTTCTAACGGTTCTCGTTCTGTCTCAAAATTGTTTTCTGGAGCACTCATATCGCGATAACCAAGTGCCATACCACAGATAATATGGCGATCAGAAGGAATAGATAAAAGCGTACGAATCTGTTTATGATAATCAGCAAAAGCAGCTTGAGGACAGGTATCTAATCCAAATCCACGTGCAGCTAACATAATGGTCTGCATAAACATACCCAAATCAAGCCAACTCCCCATTTCCATGTCGTGATCCATTGTAAATAAGAGTCCTACAGGTGCATCAAAAAATAAAAAATTTCGCGCCTTTTGATGAAGTATTTTTTCTTCATCACCTTTTTGAATTCCAAGACTCTGATAAAGATCCAAACCAACTTTTCGACGCCTTGAAATATAAGGCTCACGCCACTGACGTGGATAATAACTATACTCACGCTCTCCTTTTACACCTGAAAGCACAAGTTGTGAAAGCTCTTGCCCTACTTTCTGTAATACACTTCCTGTAAGCACAATCACTTGCCATGGCTGAATATTTGTTCCAGATGGTGCACGTGCTGCAAGTTTTAAGATTTCTTTGATTGTTTCCAAACTAACTGGCTGATCAGTAAAAGCGCGAATTGACTTTCGTGATAAAATAGATTGAAAAACACTCATAGGAGAGACTGCCATTGTTTTTACTTTCTTTATGAAAAATAATTTTTTTACTTATTAAGGACAATATATTGCGAAAATACCTTCGCAGCTTTTTTCGAACACTCTATTTCTTTAAATAACTTACACATTTCACGTATTGTTAAAGATTCCCCTTAGAGATAGTATAACCCATCTCTTTTAATAGAAAAAAATTGTCTAAAAGCAGATGAAATAAATTTTATAATCAATGATTAACCCCCAACTCCGCTAAGCTCTCAAAAAAACTCTCCTCAATTCGTTCTAAATCCTGTAGAAGATCATCAATATCATGCTGCATCTGCTTTAAATCAGCTCGTTTTTTATGAATTCCTGCAATTAATTTCTTAAGCTTTTTCTCATCATCAGGTGGTTTTCCAACCATTGTCAACATATCAGATATTTCAGACAACGAAAATTTAACTCTTTTAGCACGCAGAATTTGTTTTAACTTATGACGATCCGTTTGTGTATAAAGCCGTGTATTTCCACGCCGAAAAGGAATAAGAAGTCCCTCTTCTTCATAATAACGCAAAGTCCGAGCTGTTATTGAAAACTCACGTGTTAATTTTCCAATTGAATAATATTCGTACATTTTTTCATTCTGTCTTCATAGATCTCATTGTGATAAGAAATATGTCTATTTTTTATAATACTTAGTGAGCACCCTAATCTCTACTCTCCTGCATTCTAATTTAGAAGAAGATACATTCTTGTCATACAAGTATTGTATAGTAGAGAATCAATTATTTTTTAGATTACAGAAAAGACTATCGATCTTTCATTATAAGTCCTTTAAAATCTTTATAGAAGATATCAATCAATAATTTTTCTAAAATTCAAAATCAATCATTATTCGATTTGTAGATAATCAACTCTTTTCCTTGAATATGGCTTTTGAGCTTCACATATTTTGGAAAAATTCTATACTGCTTTTAGAAATTAAGAAACTTTAAAATAAAGCAACAAAAAAGATAAGCATCATTACAAAATAATAAGCTACTAAAGATGTTTAAAATAACTATCGCCTTATAATTTTTGATATTTTCAGGAAAATATGCAACTTCTGCATTTCGAAATAAAAAAACGTCTGAATAGAAAGTTCAGACGTTTTTTTATTATGTTATGTTATGTTATATTTAAATTATTCAGCAACAGCCCCAGTTGTCATATTTGTCAACATAGCCTTAGCCACTTCGTTATTACTAGACTTACGCTGCTCATCTACAATCAAATCATCACGAACGGCAGCAATACGACGGATTTGAGAAATCGTACCACCTGTACCTGCTGGAATAAGACGACCGACAATAACGTTCTCTTTAAGCCCTTGCAAAGTATCAATTTTACCAGAAACTGCTGCTTCAGTAAGAACACGTGTTGTTTCCTGAAACGATGCCGCCGAAATGAAAGAAGGCGTTTGAAGAGAAGCTTTTGTAATTCCAAGAAGAATGGGATTACCAGATGCAGGTTTCTTCCCTTCTGCAATCAAATTATCATTGATTTCATCAAGTTCAATACGATCAACATTATCACCTGGAATATAACCAGAATCTCCAGATTCAGTAATTTCAACTTTTTGCAACATTTGACGAACAATCACTTCAATGTGCTTGTCATTAATAAGAACTCCCTGCAAACGATAAACCTCCTGAATCTCATTAACAAGATAAGATGCCAAAGCTTCAACCCCCTTAATCGCCAAGATATCATGAGGTGCTGGATTACCATCAAGGATATAATCTCCCTTTTCAATTTGATCACCTTCTTGGAAGTGAAACAACTTACCTTTTGGAATCAAATATTCTACTGCCTCAAGAGTTTCATCATTTGGTTCAATAATGATACGACGTTTATTCTTATAACCACGGCCGAATCGAATCGTACCACTTACTTCAGCAATAATCGCATGATCCTTTGGACGACGCGCTTCAAAAAGCTCAGCCACACGTGGTAAACCACCCGTAATATCTTTCGTCTTGGCACTTTCCATTGGCAAACGAGCAATAACATCACCAGCCTTAACATGAGCACCAAGCTCAACAGAAAGAATAGTTTCCACTGACATCATATACCGGGCTTCACCTCCCTTATACAATTTAGCAATGGATTCACCTTCTTTATCTGCATGGATAATAATGGCTGGTTTAAGATCCGCACCACGTGGATTAGCGCGCCAATCAATCACCAAACGCTTCGTAATACCCGTAGATTCATCAGCTGTTTCAGTGACAGATAAACCATCAATCATATCTTCAAAACCCACATAGCCTTCAACTTCCGTTAAAATTGGACGTGTGTAAGGATCCCATTCTGCTATACGTTGGCCACGTTTAACCATATCACCATCATCAACAAAAATATGGGCACCATAGCTAACACGATGTACAACGCGTTCTTTTCCTAACTCATCCTTGATAAGGATAGCCATATTACGCCCCATCACAACCAAATGTCCTTCAGAGTTACGAACCACATTACGATTACGAATCTCCACCTTACCTTCATAAGATGCCTCTAAATAAGATGAATCAACAACCTGCGCAGTTCCTCCTAAGTGGAAAGTACGCATAGTAAGCTGTGTTCCCGGCTCACCAATGGATTGAGCAGCAATAACACCAACGGCTTCTCCCTGATTAACAGGTGTTCCACGCGCCAAATCACGACCATAGCATTTTGCACAAACACCAAGACGTGTTTCACATGTTAAAGCAGAACGAATTTGAACAGATTGAATTCCAGCTTCTTCAATCTTCGCGACATCAGCTTCCTCAATCATCGCTCCACCTTCAAGGATAACCTCTCCAGAGACAGGATGTAGAATATCAACAAGCGCTGTACGACCAAGAATCCTTTGCCCAAGGGAGGCAACAATTTGTCCTGCATCAACAATTGGCTGCATGGTAAGCCCTTTTGCAGTACCACAATCAACTGCTGAAATAATAGCATCCTGTGCAACATCAACAAGACGCCGTGTTAAATAACCAGAGTTCGCCGTCTTTAACGCAGTATCAGCAAGTCCTTTACGTGCACCATGCGTGGAATTGAAGTATTCATTAACAGTTAGACCTTCTTTAAAATTTGAAATAATGGGGGTTTCAATAATTTCACCCGATGGTTTTGCCATTAATCCACGCATACCGGCCAATTGTCTCATCTGGTTAGCAGAACCACGTGCTCCAGAATGCGACATCATATAGATCGAATTCATCGGTCGTTGACGACCTGTTTTAGGATCAAAATCAACGGCTTGAATACGTTTCATCATTTCATCTGCAACGCGATCTGTACATTTACCCCAAGCATCTACAACCTTATTGTATTTTTCACCTTGTGTAATCAAACCGTCATTATATTGCTGTTCGTACTCCTTAGCCAAAGCTTCTGTCTCTGCAACTAAACGCGACTTACTATCAGGAATAACCATATCATCCTTACCGAATGAAATTCCTGCACGACAAGCATAAGAAAAACCAAGCTGCATAATACGGTCACAAAAAATAACCGTCTCTTTTTGTCCACAGTGCCGATAAACATGATCAATCATTTTAGAAATATTCTTTTTCGTCATTTCTTGATTGACAATATCAAATGAGATATCCGAATTTTTTGGCAAAAGCTCACCGATAATCAAACGACCAGGTGTCGTATCATAAAGTTTAGAAACTTCTTTTCCATCCTTCCCCATATTCTTAACACGGCCTTTAATCTTCGTATGAAGCGTTACAACCTTATTTTCCAAGGCATAATGAAGCTCACCTATGTCAGAAAAAGCCATTCCTTCACCTGGTTCTTTTTCAGAAACAATTGAAAGATAATAAAGACCAAGAACCATATCCTGTGAGGGAACAATAATTGGGGCACCATTGGCCGGATGAAGAATATTATTGGTCGACATCATCAAAACACGGGCTTCAAGCTGTGCTTCAAGAGAAAGCGGAACGTGAACCGCCATCTGATCTCCATCAAAATCCGCATTAAAAGCAGTACACACCAGTGGATGAAGTTGAATAGCTTTGCCTTCAATTAAGATAGGTTCAAAAGCCTGAATCCCCAAACGGTGCAATGTTGGCGCACGGTTGAGTAAAACAGGGTGTTCACGAATAACCTCATCCAAGATATCCCAAACTTCTGGATGTTCTTTTTCAACAAGCTTCTTTGCCTGCTTTACCGTTGATGAATAGCCTTTTGCATCAAGCCGCGCATAAATAAAAGGCTTAAACAATTCAAGAGCCATTTTTTTGGGAAGACCACATTGATGCAGTTTTAATTCAGGACCCGTCACGATAACAGAACGCCCCGAGTAATCAACACGCTTTCCAAGTAAGTTCTGACGGAAACGTCCTTGCTTACCCTTCAACATATCTGATAGGGACTTGAGAGGACGTTTATTGGCTCCAGTAATCACACGCCCACGCCGTCCATTATCAAACAATGCATCAACAGCTTCTTGTACCATACGCTTTTCATTGCGCACGATAATTCCAGGAGCACGCAATTCAATCAGCCGTTTCAAGCGGTTATTACGATTAATAACCCGCCGATAAAGATCATTCAGATCTGATGTCGCAAAACGCCCACCATCAAGCGGAACCAATGGACGCAAATCCGGTGGAATAACCGGAATTGTTTTCATAATCATCCACTCTGGCTTATTTCCAGATTCAAGAAAATTTTCAACGATTTTAAGTCGTTTAATCAGTTTTTTCTGCTTTAACTCTGAAGTTGTTTCAGCTAATTCGAGACGCAAATCATTGGCGATTTTATTTAACTCCATACCAGCTAAAAGCTCGTAAATAGCTTCAGCGCCAATCATAGCTGTAAACTGATCTTCTCCAAACTCATCAATAGCAAGCATATATTCTTCTTCAGAAAGAAGCTGATGGAGCTTAAGAGATGTCAATCCTGGTTCGGTTACAATATAATTCTCAAAATAAAGAACGCGCTCAATATCTTTTAAAGTTAAATCTAAAAGTGTAGAAATACGACCTGGTAATGATTTAAGAAACCATATATGCGCAACTGGTGCCGCAAGTTCAATATGCCCCATACGCTCACGACGTACGCGCGAAAGAGTAACCTCTACACCACATTTTTCACAAATAATGCCCTTATATTTCATGCGTTTATATTTGCCACATAGACATTCATAGTCTTTAATAGGGCCAAATATACGTGCACAAAAAAGACCATCACGCTCTGGTTTAAAAGTCCTATAATTAATAGTCTCAGGCTTCTTAATCTCACCATACGACCAGGACAAAATTTTCTCAGGACTCGCAATAGAAATGCGAATAGAGTCAAATGTCTGCGCTGGCGCTTGAGGATTGAAAAGATTCATGACCTCGTGGTTCATGCTGTTCTCCTTCAAAGATTCTTAGAACCTGTTGTAATATCTCATTTGTTTTATAACAGATCTTCTTTAAAATACATTTACTTTTAAAAATGACCTGTATAACCTTAATAAGGTTATTGAGCCTCTTAAAATAATCAGAGCGCAGCCTTTTTCTACTGCGCTCCTTGAATTATTATTCTGCTGTATCAGACAATGCCCGCTGTGCAATAAGTTCACGCGCATCATCAAGCTCCACATTAAGAGCAAGTGAGCGCATTTCTTTTACCAACACATTAAAGCTTTCGGGTATACCCGCCTCAAATGTATCATCACCACGCACAATTGCCTCATAGACTTTCGTTCGACCAGCCACATCATCTGATTTTACTGTTAGCATCTCCTGCAAAGTATATGCAGCACCATAAGCTTCAAGTGCCCAAACCTCCATTTCACCAAAACGCTGACCACCAAACTGTGCCTTACCTCCTAATGGCTGCTGCGTAACAAGTGAATAGGGACCAATAGAACGTGCATGAATCTTATCATCAACAAGGTGATGCAATTTCAACATGTAAATATATCCCACCGTTACTGGACGATCAAAAGGCTCTCCAGTACGACCATCATAAAGCGTAACCTGCCCTGAACTATCTAAGCCTGCGTCCTCCAGCATCATGTTGATATCAGACTCATGTGCTCCATCAAAAACAGGCGTTGCAATTGAAACCCCTTTCTTCATCTGTAATGCCAATTTGTAAAGGCTTTCATTATCATACTGACGGACTGGTTCATTTTGATTATCATCAGGCATAAGATTTTCAATACGCTGACGCAACGGCAATATATCCCCAGTCTCTTGATACAATTCTAACAAATCACCAATCTTCTTGCCCATCCCCGCACATGCCCAACCAAGATGCGTCTCAAGAATTTGTCCAACATTCATACGACTAGGCACACCAAGCGGATTCAAGACGATATCAGCATGAGTCCCATCTTCAAGAAATGGCATATCTTCTACGGGAAGAATACGTGAAACAACACCCTTATTCCCGTGACGTCCTGCCATCTTATCACCTGGTTGGATTTTGCGCTTCACAGCCACAAAAACCTTCACCATTTTCATGACACCAGGAGGCATTTCATCACCTCTTTGGACCTTTTCAACTTTATCCATAAAGCGACGTTGTAATGCTTCTTTTGATTCATCATATTGCTTGCGCAAAGCTTCAATTTCATTTTGAAGCTTTTCATCCTCAACAGCAAATTGCCACCACTGGGATCGTGGATAATGCCCCATTACTGTACTATCAAGCTTTTTGCTTCCCGAAAAGCCTTTCGGACCTTCTACAGCAACTTTACCTGTCAACATATCGGTAAGGCGCGCATAAACATTGCGATCAAGAATAGACTGCTCATCATCACGGTCTTTTGCTAAACGCTCAATTTCTTCACGCTCAATTGCCATCGCACGTTCATCTTTTTCCACGCCATGGCGATTAAAAACGCGAACTTCAACAACAGTACCAAAAGTTCCAGGAGGCATACGCATAGAAGTATCACGAACATCGGATGCCTTTTCCCCAAAAATTGCACGCAGAAGCTTTTCTTCCGGCGTCATGGGACTTTCACCTTTTGGGGTAATCTTTCCAACTAAAATATCACCTGGTTGAACTTCAGCACCAATATAAATAATGCCAGCTTCATCAAGATTTCTTAACGCTTCTTCCGCAACATTAGGAATGTCGCGCGTAATTTCCTCAGGACCAAGTTTTGTATCGCGTGCTGCAACTTCAAATTCCTCAATATGAATTGAAGTAAAAACATCATCAGCAACAATGCGCTCGGATAACAAAATAGAATCTTCATAATTGTATCCATTCCAAGGCATAAAGGCTACGAGAACATTCCGCCCAAGAGCTAAATCACCAAGATCCGTAGATGGACCATCTGCAATGATATCACCTTTCTCTACCCTATCACCGACATGTACAAGAGGACGCTGATTAATACAAGTGGACTGATTAGAACGCTGAAATTTCTGTAGGCGGTAAATATCAACGCCTGATTTTGAAGGATCTAAATCTTCTGTTGCACGGATAACAATACGGGTAGCATCGACTTGATCAACAACACCACTACGTTTTGCACTCACAGCAGCTCCTGAATCGCGTGCAACAATGGCTTCCATTCCCGTCCCAACAAATGGCGCCTCAGCACGTACAAGAGGAACTGCCTGACGCTGCATGTTCGATCCCATAAGCGCACGATTCGCATCATCATTTTCCAAAAAAGGAATAAGCGCTGCTGCAACTGAAACCAACTGTTTTGGTGAAACATCCATCAAATCAACATGATCACGCGGCGCCATTAAAACTTCACCAGCATGACGGCAAACAACAAACTCTTCTGTAAAACGACCTTCACTATCTAATGACGAATTAGCTTGAGCGACATAATGCTTTGCTTCTTCCATCGCTGAAAGATAAATAACTTCTTTTGTGACTTTTCCATCAACAATTTTTCGATATGGGCTTTCAATAAAGCCATATTTGTTAACTCGCGCAAATGTTGCTAAGGAGTTAATCAGACCGATATTAGGACCTTCCGGTGTTTCAATGGGACAAATACGACCATAATGCGTAGGATGTACGTCACGGACTTCAAAACCCGCACGTTCACGAGTCAAACCACCTGGACCAAGAGCAGAAAGACGGCGCTTATGGGTAATCTCCGACAATGGATTAGTTTGATCCATAAACTGCGACAATTGCGAAGACCCAAAAAACTCACGAACTGCTGCTGCAGCAGGCTTTGCATTGATCAAATCCTGTGGCATAACTGTATCAATTTCAACCGATGACATACGCTCTTTTATCGCACGCTCCATACGAAGAAGACCAATGCGATATTGATTTTCCATTAACTCCCCAACGGAACGAACGCGACGGTTGCCAAGATTATCAATATCATCAATTTCGCCACGACCATCACGCAATTCAACCAACATCTTAACAACAGCGAGAATATCCTCTTGGCGTAAAATGCGAACTGTATCTGGACAATCAAGATCCATACGCAAATTCATCTTAACACGCCCAACGGCTGAAAGATCATAACGCTCTGGATCAAAAAACAATGAATGGAACATTGCTTCTGCTGTATCGATTGTTGGGGGCTCACCTGGACGCATCACTCGGTAAATATCAAATAACGCATCCTGCCGACTTTCATTCTTATCTACCTTTAAAGTATTGCGGATATAAGCGCCAATATTCATGTGATCAATATCAAGGATATTGATTTGATCAGCACTAACATCAAGCAAAACCTTTAATACTTTTTCGTCAATTTCATCACCAGCTTCAAGGTAAATTTCACCTGTTTCGTAATTGACGATATCTTCGGCTAGATAACAACCTAATAAATCATCTTCACTAACTTTAACCGCTTTAAGTCCTTTTTCTGCCAAAGACTTCGCAGTACGAACTGTTAATTTTTTACCAGCCTCCGCGACGACTTCACCACTATCTGCATCTATAAGGTCAGAAATGAGCTTCATTCCTTTAAAGCGATCAACAGAATAAGGAACTCGCCATCCTTCTCCATCACGCTCATAAGTCACTTTATCATAAAACGTCGATAAAATATCTGACGCATCCATACCCAGTGCCATCAAAAGACTAGTAACAGGAATCTTACGCCGTCGATCAATACGCGCATAAATGATGTCCTTAGCATCAAACTCAATATCAAGCCAAGAACCACGATATGGAATAACACGAGCAGCAAAAAGAAGCTTTCCTGATGAATGGGACTTTCCTTTATCATGGTCAAAAAAGACACCAGGAGAACGATGCATCTGCGAAACAATAACACGTTCCGTACCATTAACAATAAAGGTACCATTCGTCGTCATTAAAGGCATATCGCCCATATAAACGCCTTGCTCTTTAATGTCTTTGATATCTTTGGAGCCAGTATCCTCATCAACATCAAAAACAATCAAACGTAATATGACCTTTAATGGGGCAGCATAAGTTAAATCACGTTGACGGCACTCCTCAACATCAAATTTTGGTAAATCAAATTCATAACCAACAAACTCAAGCATAGCTGTACCGGAAAAATCTGAAATAGGAAAAACCGATTTAAAAACAGCTTGCAAACCTTCATCTGGTCGTCCACCTTTCGGTTCCTCAACCATGAGAAACTGATCGTATGACGCTTTTTGAACCTCAATAAGATTCGGCATTTCTGCTACTTCAGGAATCTTACCAAAAAATTTGCGTACGCGCTTACGACCATTGAATTGAGACATCATTGCGTGAGTCTGAGCCATCGTCGCTCCTTGATCTTTACTCTTCAAGGTAGACCAACCTTGAAAGCCTTATATCATTAACCTGCATATGCAGACCAGTTCACTTGATACTCAAAATGAGCATCTTTAACTTTCCCCATCAACATAAGCCATTTATCTTTTTGACTCTATGATGAAGGGACGGGTAGTGCCAACCTATCCCGTTACTGTTACGAAACCGTTGGGAAAAGGTTTTTTTACTCATTATTTTTCCTCTTTGTATTAAGAGAAAGAAAATCGGCGAACATAAATGCCCGCCGATAAAATTAAATTTACTTAAGTTCCACTTTAGCACCAGCAGCTTCAAGTTGAGATTTAATTTTTTCTGCTTCTTCTTTAGAAGCACCCTCTTTAATAGGCTTAGGTGCCCCTTCAACCAGATCTTTAGCTTCTTTAAGACCAAGTCCAGTAAGAGCACGAACTTCCTTAATAACATTAATTTTTTGCGCGCCACCTTCAACAAGAATAACATCAAATTCTGTTTTTTCTTCAGCAGCTGGAGCAGCAGCACCAGCAACAGCAGCGACAGCTACAGGAGCAGCAGCCGAAACTCCCCACTTCTCTTCAAGTAACTTAGAAAGCTCAGCGGCTTCCAAAAGGGTTAGATTAGAAAGGTCTTCTACGATCTTCTCTAGATCAGCCATTTTTAAATTCCTTCAATTAAAAGATTTGAACCATTATTAAATCTTATCCAAAAAAACAGAAAAGCATTAAAGCCCTTCCATAAACGTGAATACAAACAGCCTTAAGCCGCCTTATCCTCCTGAGCATATGCTCCAATGACACGTGCAACCTGACCAGCAGGAGCATTAACAACCTGTGCAATACGGGTCGCAGGGGTAGAAATCATACCCACAAGTTTTGCACGCAACTCGTTTAATGAAGGCAATGAAGCCAATGACTTCACAGCATCTACAGTTAAACTTGTTGCACCCATTGAACCGCCAAGGATGACAAATTTGTCATTGCTTTTCGCAAAATCAACAGCAACTTTCGGTGCTGTGATTGGATCTTCTGAATAAGCAATAAGTGTTTGTCCAGTAAACAAACCCACTATCGATTCAGATTCCGTGCCCTGAAGAGCGATTTTAGCAAGACGGTTTTTGGCGACTTTAACGGCACCGCCAGCTTCACCCATTTTCGAACGTAGATCATTCATCTGTGAAACTGTCAGACCGGAATAATGTGCAACAACAACAGAACCAGACTTCCGAAAAGCCTCGTTAAGCCATGTAACAAATTCGCGTTTTTCCGCTCTATTCACTGTCTCTCTCCATTTAACAGATTTGCTTAAAACAAACCTGTTGGTTACCTTTGATAACATAAAATACTTCATGTCACCGATGAGGATCCTGTCCCCTTTTTCACGCACAGCGTTCAAAGGCAACCTTGGCTCAAACCCTTTAAGTCTTTTAACTCTCAGTTTTTACCCCAGTCTCATGCAGGTTTTTTTTGATTAAGATACTTAAAAGCATCACCTACAATCTCGGACAGGATATTCCGGAATTTCTTCCGGTATAACCTAAGCCCTATAAAGCTTAGATAGCTAAATGCTGATCAAAACCAGCATTTTAAATACAATTTTGATATTCACATACCTCAAAATAAAATTATAAATCAGCTTATATTAGCTCTGAACGAACCGTTGCTGGATCAACTTTAATACCAATTCCCATAGTCGAAGAAATAGCAACGCGCTTAATATACTCACCTTTTGCACCTTGCGGTTTGGCTTTAATAACTGCACTTGCAAAGGCCTTTATATTTTCTACGATTTTTTCAACACCAAAAGAAGCCTTACCAATACCAGCATGCACAATACCAGCTTTTTCTACACGAAACTCAACAGCACCACCTTTAGAAGCTTTGACAGCACCGGCAACATCAAGTGTTACAGTACCAACTTTCGGATTCGGCATCAAACTCCGTGGACCAAGAATCTTACCAAGACGACCAACAAGAGGCATCATGTCTGGTGTTGCAATACAACGATCGAAGTCTATAGTCCCTCCATTAATGCTTTCAAACAAATCTTCGGCCCCCACAATATCAGCTCCTGCCGCCTTAGCTTCCTCAGCCTTATCCCCACGAGCAAAAACGGCAACACGAATATTTCTTCCTGTTCCATTAGGCAAATGAGCAACTCCACGAACCATTTGATCAGCATGACGAGGATCAACACCCAAGTTCATGGAAATTTCGATTGTTTCATCAAACTTAGCAACTGCACGCTCCTTAACCATTGAAACGGCATCTTTTAAAGCGTAAAGCTCATTAAAATCAATATCTTTTCGGATATTTTTTATTCTTTTTGCTACTTTTGCCATAATATTAGCCCACCACTTCCAAGCCCATCGAGCGAGCAGAACCTTCAACCATACGCATTGCTGCCTCAATGTCATTCGCATTAAGATCTTTCATCTTTGATTCCGCAATCGAACGAATTTTATCGCGAGAAATGCTTCCTACAGACACTTTACCAGGCTCTTTTGAACCAGACTTCAGGTTTGCTTCCTTCTTTAAAAAGAATGATACAGGAGGCGTTTTGAGAGAAAATGTGAAAGACTTATCTTGGTAATACGTAATAACAACTGGAATCGGTGCTCCCTTTTCCATTTCTTGTGTAGCTGCATTAAACGCCTTACAAAATTCCATAATATTAATACCGCGTTGCCCAAGAGCTGGACCAATCGGTGGAGATGGAGTAGCAGCTCCTGCAGGAACCTGCAACTTAAGCTGACCTATACTTTTTTTTGCCATAACAATCTGCCTTTAATTTCACTGGTATACTGACAATTTATCTTGCCCGTTACCCGCCGCAGTCACGTGGTTCGGATCATTAAGCCGACAAAAGCCATAAATCACCTCCCACTCCTTCCTTAAAGTAATTAAAACTACTCTAAGTTTAATCAGAGTTTTTCAACCTGACCAAATTCCAAATCAACAGGCGTAGGACGCCCAAAAATAAGCACCTCAACCTTAAGACGAGAGCGCTCTTCTTCAACCTCTTGAACAATTCCATTAAACGAAACAAAAGGACCATCAGCAACGCGAACTTGCTCTCCAACCTCAAACAATACAGAAGACTTTGGAGACTCAACCCTTTCTTGAACTTGTTTGAGAATCTGCTCAACCTCTCGATCAGAAATGGGAACAGGACGCGCATCCGATCCTAAAAAACCTGTCACTTTAGGCGTATTCTTAATAAGATGATAAACTTCATCTGTTAACTCAGCACGAACAAGAACATAACCAGGAAAAAATTTCCGCTCAGCATCAACTTTGCGTCCACGACGAACCTCTACAACACGCTCTGTTGGAACAAAAATCTTTTCAAAAAGATGATCAAGTCCTTTTTGCTTTGCTTCCTTATCAATAGCTTCCGCTACTTTCTTTTCAAAATTTGAATATGCCTGAACAATATACCAACGAGCTGCCACAGTCACACTTCCTTACATTCTCAACTAAAAAGATATTTCAGAAGATCAATAACCCGCCAAACACCAAAATGCATAACCTGATCCACAATAAAAAAGAAAGCTGAAGCCAACGCAGCTACCAACAAAACCATAACAGTAGAAATAACCGTCTCACGACGTGTAGGCCATTTCACTTTAACTGTTTCTGCATAAACCTGCTTCAAAAAGGTAATCGGATTGGTTTTAGATGCCATCGTCACACTATACTCTCTCTAGCCCTATTGTGTTTTATACAATAAAATAAACAGAAAAAAATGCAAAAGCCAACTTTCAGACTTATGCAATTTCCTCACTTCCTATTCAATACCGTTTCATACACAAAAAAACAAGCCCTATATCAAAAAAAGCGAAAAAGGCAGCAAAATCCACTCCCTTATATGTAAAACTCTATTCCCTTTGGCAGGGGCAGCAGGACTTGAACCCGCGACCTGCGGTTTTGGAGACCGCCGCTCTACCAACTGAGCTATACCCCTAACTCTCAAAACTAAAACACTTTTAACACCCCTTTAACAAGCATTATTTATTCAATGATTTTAGAGACGATACCGGCACCAACAGTACGACCACCTTCACGAATAGCAAAAC
>NZ_JBHILP010000007.1:0-110396 GCF_042193375.1 Bartonella sp. TT67HLJMS | reverse complement strand
CGAGCTGCTGCTACTTCCGAGTCGGACAGGTTGTGTCGTGCTGTGGGCAGTGGTTCTTTGACCCTTGCGGGGCGCCCCGAAATCATGGCCGACCAACCTCTTTTATTGCAAGGGTTTCGTGGTGAAATCAATGGTCCATGGAAAGCCGCGACCGTCACCCACTGCTATGAGAAACAAAGCGGATACACAACAGAAATCACCTTTGAGGCACCAGACAAGGGAAAGGAAAGCAACAAAGAATAGAGGCTGGGCTGGTTGCCCAGCCAACGGGGATAGTTTTGCGACAAACCCGTCCGACGTAACACAACTCAATATCGCAGCCACTTCTTATCACTTAAAGCAATGAGAAGATGGCTAATATAGATGAAAGAGTGTTAAAAAATGATGGATGCACTTTGTAAAGAAACATTAAAATCTGTTGATCCTATAGAACCAGCTGCTGCTTATATTGGTGGCAAAATCAAGTTGGCGAAGACGATGTAGTAGCGATTTCGGTATTTTAACATATAGTAATAAGAGAGTAAAAACATATAAATAGAGCACACTGCAAACGGAAGCATCACAAACTCTTGTTGTAATATTCTCATAAGTATAGCATGTTAGGCAATCGCAAATTATGGAGAATTTATGAGTAATATTCCTATTTATCCTGTTACCCCAAACCTGCAGTTGGTATACGTATCAAATGTGGAGCATTCTACTGCTTTTTACAAATTCATCTTCAAGAAAGAGCCTGTATTCATCTCACCACGCTATGTTGCATTTGCTTCTTCGGGTGATGCACTCTTTGCTATCTGGTCTGGGGGCGATGCACCTGAGGAAAATGTGCCTCGTTTTTCAGAAATCGGCATTATGTTGCCTAAGGGAGAGGACGTAGATAAGCTATATGCGGAATGGCAAGAGCAAACCACCGTTGAGATAAATGTCTTGAAGGAACCGTATACTGACATTTTTGGACGTACCTTCCTAATCAAAGATCCCGACGGTCATATTATTCGTGTTTGTCCACTAGATTAAAAGTCTTAGACCCGATCTTTAATTGCCTGAATTATAATAATTGTCTGTTTCCAAAATCTATAAGCTATGCACCCTAGAGGCTTACTTGCGGCGCGTGGCTTATCTGTTTGGTACTGTTCCATTACACTTTCAGCCCCACAACCTACCTATTCCCACAGGCGGTCTAATTGGTTTGGGAATCGGGCGGCGTTATTGCATGGATAGTGATCAGTAACTGTATCAAAATTATTGAAGGCATTCTCCATCGCACTTATGCTGAGCCTTTTTTTGAAATGGGGGGAATATTCTTCAGGCGGAAATTGATTCCCTTATATGAAGTCATCAATGATCGTTCAGGCGATGTGGTGAATTTTTTCGGGTGTTGCAACGCCATTGTCACCCTTTTATGGAGCTGTTGGAGTTCCAGATAAGCAACCGTGAGGCGTTTCAGCGTTTCGCTCTACAAGATCCAAACACCCTGACGGATTTAGAGCGGGCTTTGCGGTTTTTATATCTGCAGCGGTTGAGTTTTTCTGGTCAGGTGGCAAAGCGGATATTTGGAGTTGATCCACATCGTGGTGCATGGGTTTGACTCTTTCAAACCTGAAGCCTTATTAAAGCTTATTTACCGGCGCTTGGCAGGTGTGATCATTGAATATTTAGATTGGTTTGACTTTATCAAGCGCTATGACTGGCCAAATACCTTGTTTTACCTTGACCCGCCTTACTTTGGCGTTGAGGATTACTGTGGAAAGGATTTGTTTAAGCGGAAAGATTATCAGACGATGTCCAAACTGCTTGCACAATTAAAGGGGAAGTTTCTTGTGTCTCTTAATGATGTGTCAGGGATGCGAAAAACCTTTAGCCAATTTAAGATAAAAGAGGTGAGTATATCTTATACATGCGGTTCAAAGAATCAGACTCTGGTTCAAAAGCTCATCATCTCAAATTGTGATTTTTAGAAGAAGAGAAAAAGATTCATGAAAGGGGCTTTAAACGACCTTTGAAAGGTCTTTGAAGACCCCTTTAAAAACTCTTTGAGAAAAAAATAAATTGGTACAAAGCCTAGTGTCAAAATATAAAAAAACCGCTGGCAAGCTACACCGATGACAAACTAAAACTACACAACAAAAAAAGTAATGGTAGCGGAGGAGGGATTTGAACCCCCGACACAAGGATTATGATTCCTCTGCTCTAACCTACTGAGCTACTCCGCCAAAATAAGCAATCATACAAAATAAGCAATCATAATTGTAAAGAATTACATCTTTTGCGGATATAAGGGGTAGAATAGTAAGATGTCAAGCATCGTTTTTAAGCTTTTCTCTTGTCATTCTATTTTATCCTCGATATGTAAAAGTATAATTTTATATGATAAAGTAGGGTAAGGCATGAAAATGGTGCCACGTGTAGCGGTTTTAGGATGCGGTCATTGGGGTGAAAATCATATACGGACACTCCATTCTCTCGGGGCTTTGGCAGCAGTCTCTGATATTGATAATGATCGTGCTGCTAGTTTTGCAACGATGTATGGTGTAGAGCTTGTTACACCAGATGATCTTTTTACGCATCGAGATATTGATGCGCTGGTATTAGCACTGCCGCCACAATTGCATACGCAAAATGTGCTCCGTGCTGTTAAAAATGGTAAAGATGTTTTGGTGGAAAAACCAATAGCCTTGAATGTTTCTGATGCTAAACGCCAAGTTCAGGAGGCTGAGGCTTATGAGCGAGTTTTTATGGTGGGCCATATTTTACGTTTTCATCCGGCTTTTGAAAAAATGTGTGAATTGGTGAAAAACGGAGAAGTGGGAGATGTGCGATATATTTATTCTCATAGATTAGGCTTTGGAAAATTTCACACACACAGCGATGCTTTATGGGATCTTGCGCCTCATGATCTCTCAATGATTTTGGCGTTGACAGGGTGTGAACCTTCCGAAATTCGCGGTGAAGGGGCTGCTGTCGTTGATCAGATTTCTGATTTTTCTCATATTCATATGACTTTTCCAAATGGTGTGCGTAGTCATCTTTTTACTTCACGCTTGAGTTCTTATCGTGAGAGACGTTTAACTGTTGTTGGAACAAAAGCTATGCTCGTTTTTGATGATATGGAACCGTGGAGTCGTAAATTGGCAATGCACTATTTTGCCGTTTGGAAAGAAAATCAAGAGTGGGCTTTTAGCATGGATGAGCTGAATTATATTGATGTTTGTGAAGATTTGCCGCTTACTTGCGAATTACGGCACTTTCTTCATTGTATTGAAACGCGTCAATCACCTCGTACAAATGGTGATGATGCTATTGCGGTTTTACGGATTTTAACAGCTGCTGGTGTCAATTATGATAGATAAAAGAGATAGGTAGCGCTTTTGCATTCTTGTGATGATCAATGGAGTTAATATGCAATTCATCGACCTTGGGGCGCAGCGTGCGCGTATTGAAGATAAAATTAATTCTGCAATTGCACATGTGGTCGCTAGTGGTAAGTATATTTTGGGACCAGAAGTAACAGAATTTGAAGAGAAATTGGCAGAATATCTTGGCGTTAAACATGTGATTGCATGTGCTAATGGAACAGATGCTTTGAAGATGCCTCTTATGGCTAAAAATATTGGTCCAGGGGATGCTGTGTTTTGTCCTAGTTTTACATTTTCAGCAACGGCTGAAGTGGTTGCTTTGGTGGGGGCTAAGCCTGTTTTTGTTGATGTTTTACCTGATACATTCAATATTGATATTGAAAAACTTTCTCACGCTATCGAAATGGTAAAAAAAGAGGGACGTTTAAAGCCAAAGGCTATTATTGCTGTTGATTTATTTGGGCTTTCTGCTGACTATGTGCAAATTGCTCAAGTGGCAGCAAAGGAAAATCTTTTTGTAATTGAAGATGCTGCTCAATCTATGGGTGGAAGAAGCGGTAATACCATGTGCGGTGCTTTTGGTGATGTGGCTGCTACAAGTTTTTATCCTGCAAAACCATTAGGATGTTATGGCGATGGAGGCGCTATGATGACCAATGATGATCATTTTGCAGAACTTTTACGTTCTATTTTGTTTCATGGTAAAGGTGAAACGCAATATGACAATGTACGTATTGGCATGAATTCGCGCTTAGATAGCATTCAGGCTGCAATTTTACTAGAAAAGTTTGCGATCTTTGAAGATGAAATGGAAAAGCGTGTAGAAATTGCTCAACGCTATTCCAATGGCTTAAGAGATATTGTTACAGTTCCAGAAATAGGAGAAAATATTCGTTCTGCTTATGCACAATATACGATTAAGGTAAAAGAACGTGATAAATTAAAAGATTTTTTACAAAAAAATTCTATCCCTACAATGATTTATTATAAAACTCCTTTACATCAACAGCCAGCTTATAAACACTTTCCTTATGTAAAAGATTCCCTTTCTGTTTCAGAGTCTTTAGGAGAGTGTGTTTTAAGTTTACCAATGCATCCTTACTTGACACAAACGGATCAGGATATGATTATCCAAAAAATAAGAGATTTTTATCACTCTTGAGAGCGTATTTTTATCCTTAAATTATGGTCAAAGCTCTATTGGTGACTCATCTTAGAAGGTATCTTTTGTTAGAGTGTGTGACCAATGTTTTTGGTATTATTTGCTTTCTAGGACCTATGAAATGTTGTCCTTTAGGG
This sequence comes from Bartonella sp. TT67HLJMS, assembly GCF_042193375.1. Classification (NCBI taxonomy): domain Bacteria; kingdom Pseudomonadati; phylum Pseudomonadota; class Alphaproteobacteria; order Hyphomicrobiales; family Bartonellaceae; genus Bartonella; species Bartonella sp. TT67HLJMS. The sequence continues at coordinate 105,741 of NZ_JBHILP010000007.1, read as the reverse complement.
CGGTGATATGATTAGCAAGTGGAATCTGCTAGACAAGAAGATGCTTTTTAGCAGAACGGTATGGGTTAAGAAATTTTGTCCTTTAGCTTAGCAAGAAAGTCACGTTTAATAAAAAGGATTGGGGTTATGAAAGTTACAATGAACCTTTGTTGGTTTTACTCTTCATTCAAGGTGTTTTAAAAGATAACCTATTTAACGGGGCTTTTGGAGAGACAAGTGATTTTTTTGCGAATACGTGATGCGAGGTCATTTTTGCTTTTTGATTTTTGAATCAATGTATTGATGGGTGATGTATTCCCCTCTTGTAGCGCTATTTGAGCTGCCAATGTTGCTGCAAGTTCTTTTGTTTCTTCACGGAGTTCTTCCAGCAATTGGTGGTTAGCAGTCGTGTCAAGCTCATGAGTTTGGATTTTTTGTAAACGTTGCTGATAGTGTGCGATTTTTTCACGCATCATTTTTCTTTCCTTTGAAAGTGTGTATTGTGGCGAGATTTTGTTTGATTGCTATCGCTTCTTTGGTGAGAGTGTCTTGTGTGGGGAGGCATAGCCGATAAAATTGTTCTGTTATTTGGCTCAGTTGTATTTTTTGTTGGGCGTATTTTTTTTGCAAAAACTCGTACTTTTGTTGGTTGTTTGCTAATTCTACAGCATGTTGTGCACGAAGAAAATCGTGATTTGCTTCTATTTCCGCGAGTGATAATGGCATTTGCGCACAAACATCTTTATACGCAAAATGAACGGCTTTACGCCAAATAAAAGGAGACAAAAGGACCAGTACCCAAGAAGTGAAAGCAACTCCAAGAATAAAAAAAAGAAACGATTGAATAAGCATAATACCCCTTTTCAAATAAGAATACGTTTAAAACGGATTCCATGTCGGTCTAGGTGTTAATTTTAAATATCCTATATTGATACCAAGGCGTGCGCCGATTCCTGTACGTATTGGGATTAACAAGGTATTATGGTATTTGAGGACATGAAAACCAACACCTGCAATTAAATAGGCCGAACCTGAAATACCACCATAGCGTTTCCATAAATTATTTATGCTATTAAGGTTGTAAACTAAGATCATTAAACGGGAGCCTTGGCCACCAAAATCCCATCCTACTGAGGGACCTTGCCAAAAAACTTTATGTTGACCATAGCTTTTGGTAAAAACTTTTCCTTCGCCATAGGTTAATCCAGCAAAAAAGGCACCAGAAGCTTCTTCTCCTAAAATATAAGCATTGGGATAACCGTATTGTGAAAAAATATTTTGAATTGCAACAGCCAGACCACTAGCTGTTTTTCCAAAAAAAAGATGACCAGAATCAATAATTTCTTGGAGTGAATAATGGGGTTCGTTTTGCTCTATTGGTTGTAGTTGAGCATGTGCAGTGTTTATGGTGATGAATAAAAGGAGGATTAAAGATATAATATTTTTGTACCAGTATTTGAGCAGAGAGAGAGCCATGAAGTTTTCTCCTTTTATTAGTGATAAACAAAAAGATAATATTAGAATTTTCATTCTATTCAAATAAAAAATAAGATATAAGGTTATTTAAATTCTTGAATTTATTTCTGAAATTTTTTTAGCATGATTGTTAATGTTTCCTATTATGCATCAGATATTAAGAGTTTTTCTTTAAAATAAAGTTTGTTTTTTTGAATCTAGGAGTTTTCAATCATTATGACGTTAGATATTTCTTTGAATCCTACGGATCTTGCTGCTTTGCTTTGTAGTCGTATTTGCCATGATTTGATCTCACCTGTGGGGGCTATTCAAAATGCAATGGAGCTTTATGATGAAGGAGGAGCTGAAGAAGATGCTTTACAATTGGTGCGTTTATCCGTTGCGAGTGCTGCTGCACGTCTACAATTTGCGCGATTGGCTTTTGGTTTTGCTGGTGCAAGTGGAGGACAAATAGATACACGGGCTGCAGAGCAGGTTGCTCAACAATATATGAAAGAAGAAAAAGCAACTTTAAAATGGCAAGCTTCTTCTTTATTGTTACCAAAAGATGAAGTTAAACTTTTGCTTAATTTATTATTGATTGCAAACGCGACAGTTTCTCGTGGTGGTGAAATTGTTGTTATGATTTTGCAAGAAGAAAATAAACGTTCTTTTCGATTTGAGGTTTTCGGTAAAACTCTCCGTATACCCCCTCATTTTCTTGCGTTATTTCGTGGAGAAGTTCAAGAAGAGCTTATTGATGCACATGTCATCCAATTTTATTACACAATGTTACTTTCTCAGATGACAGAGATGAAAATAAATATTGATGAAAATGATCATTGTATTGTTTTAGAAAGTGAAAAAAGCTTTGAATAAGAGAGAAGCGCTTAAGCCGTGTTGGGAAAAGTGGCTTCGATTGAACTTATGAGCAATAGGGTTATATATGTAAATTCTGTGTGGTTACTTCTTAAGCTTTAAGCGCTTTCTATATGAGATTCTTGGTGTGCGAGTTTTCTACTTTTAACAGAGAACAGATCTCGGGAAAAAATCTCGGCCCGCTACACTCCGAGATTTTACAAAGTGCATGTTCACTGCTTAAGCGGTTTTTCGTACGTTCTCTTCAACTGGATCACGTAATACATAACCACGTCCCCAAACTGTATCAATGTAATTTACACTAGAAGAGACTGCTTCCAATTTTTTCCGCAATTTACAGATAAAAACATCGATAATCTTTAGTTCTGGTTCATCCATTCCACCATAGAGATGATTGAGAAACATTTCCTTGGTAAGGGTGGTACCTTTGCGTAAAGAGAGAAGCTCTAACATTTGATACTCTTTTCCGGTTAAATGAACGGGGCGCCCTGCAACTTCGACGGTTTTTGCATCAAGGTTAACAGTGAGATCACCGGTAACAATAACCGATTGTGCATGTCCTTTAGAACGACGAACAACTGCATGGATACGTGCAATGAGCTCATCCTTATGAAAAGGCTTTGTCATATAGTCGTCAGCTCCAAAGCCAAAACCACGGACCTTGTCTTCAATGGCATTCATACCAGAAAGGATTAGGACAGGAGTTTTTATTTTTGCCAACCTTAGAGTCCGCAAGACATCATACCCTGACATGTCAGGGAGATTCAGATCAAGCAAAATGATATCATAATCATAGAGTTTTCCTAAATCGATACCTTCTTCACCCAGATCAGTGATATAAACATTAAAGTTAGCTGACTTTAACATTAACTCAATGCTTTGAGTAACTGCTCTATCATCTTCAATTAATAATACGCGCATTTTAGATCCCTCACTTCGCTCCTTCACGAATCATAAGGAGCATTTCTATTTTATAATCAGTTAGCAAAGCCACTGTTATAAAAACAATTCATGAAATCAAACACTTATAACAAAGTGTTTATGTATATTTCAGTAGTACGCGTAACAATCACTACTAAATTCCCCACTATCCATGATAGTGGTTAACAAAATATTTTTATTTTTGAAAGAGGCTACAAAATTATTTTAGAAAAATCGCATATTTTTTAACATAATAAAAAAAGAAGGGCTTTTTCTATAAACTTTAACTTAAAAAAATTTGTAAAAGAGCATTATAAATTACTTTTTTACAATTTCAGTGTTTGTTTACTGAGCTTTAAATCTCTTCATTTTATAATGTGGGGAAAAGTAAAGAAATAGTTATTGCTCTTTAAAGCAGACTGTATTTTCAGACGCTTTAATGAAAGGCGAAATATTATAATTTCAAGTCAATAGACTGTTTTTGTTGGATAGACATATAACTAAAAGATATTTATTGGGTGTAAATGCGAGTTTTGAGTTGGCGCAATCAAGGAGTAGTGAGTATGAAGCCACGAGAAAATATGGTGCGATTGAGGATGTTTCAAGTGCGTGGAAAACGCCGTGAAATTGCACAGCTTGAGATGATGATCGCAGAATTTGAACGAATGGTGTTAGAGCTGGAAGCACAGATTACTCATGAAGAACGTAAATCTGGAAACAATGATGTTCACCATTTTGCTTATTCTGCTTTTGCGCGTGCAGCGCGGCAAAGACGTGATAATCTGATCAATTCAATTCGTGATTTACAGCTTCAAAAAACAAACGCTGAAATTGCTCTCCATGAAGCTAATACAGAGCTGCAACGTGCACAGCTTTTGGAAGCACGAGAAAAGAAGATTGCTGCGGATGATGAGGATATTTTGATTCAATCTAATTCAATGGTTGGCTAATTTAACGGTTGGATGATAAAAGCAATTATTGAAAAATCCATTCTTTTAGATTTATCTTTTGGGTATAGTATAAAACAGCCAAATTTTTATCAAATTTGGCTGTTTTATAAGTTTTTTTATGTTATCGAATCGTAATCAATGGCAACTTAATGCCTGTAGTTTTGAATCTTGGTCGTTCGTAATCCCGCTAAACCGTGTTCATCGATCAAACTTTGCCATGAAAGAAATTCTTCTACAGTCAAAGTATAACGTTGGCACGCTTCGTCAAGACTTAACAATCCACCTCTGACAGCCGCAACAACTTCAGCTTTGCGACGAATCACCCAGCGTCGTGTTGTTTGCGGCGGTAGGTCGGCAATTGTAAGCGGACTTCCATCTGGCCCAATAACATATTTCATTTGTGTTTTTATCAAATTGGTCATTCGTATCCTCTACCTTTAGTCAAGGACTTGATTCGTTTATAGAGCATGAAATTTAAAAAAGAGCTAAACGCGCTGAAAGAAAAAATTAATAAAGTGATTGAGCACGTAAAAAGAAGCTTAAGTGAAGTGTGTAGAAGAACTTCTTGTAATATTTTTCAGATTTTAAAAAGAGCAAAAAAGGTTTTCTCCCAAACGATTGCCATTATGCCTTATTTCTATCATTCTTTTTTTGTTTGCAGCAGCCTTTAAGAAAGTAATGCCTATGGTTGTGGAAAAGATAAAAAAACAATATAAAGACAATCAATCGTGTAAAAGTGCTGAAGAGCGTACATCAAAATGTTAACATATGGGTAGCCATTAAACAGAGCATTAAATAGAGAATGAATACATGTTTTTAAACAGTCTTGATTTACCAGGGCAACCTGAGGATTCTCGCATTGTTGTTGCAATGTCGGGGGGGGTTGATTCATCGGTTGTTGCAGGTCTTTTGAAAAAGGAAGGGTATAATGTTATTGGCATTACGTTGCAGCTTTATGATCACGGGGCAGCAACGCATCGGGTGGGGGCATGTTGTGCAGGACAAGATATTGAGGATGCTCGCCGCGTTGCAGAAACATTAGGAATACCGCATTATGTTCTTGATTATGAAAAGCGTTTTCGCGAAGCTGTTATTGACCCTTTTGCAGAAAGCTATGCTCATGGAGAGACACCAGTACCATGTATTGCATGTAATCAAACGGTTAAATTTGCTGATTTATTAGCAACAGCACGTGAATTGGGGGCAGATGCTTTGGCTACGGGACATTATATTCGTTCGCGTTCCCACGGAGCGCATCGAGCACTCTTTCGTCCTCTCGATAATGATCGTGATCAGAGTTATTTTCTCTTTGCAACGACACAAGAACAGATTGATTATTTGCGTTTTCCACTTGGTGACCTTCCAAAAGCCCGCGTTCGTGAAATGGCAGCAGAAATGGGATTTGTGGTTGCCAATAAGCATGATAGTCAGGATATTTGTTTTGTTCCACAAGGAAAATATTCAGATGTTATCGCAAAACTGCGTCCAGAAGCCGCTAATCCTGGCGTTATTGTCCATATTGATGGAAAGATTTTAGGTAAACATTCGGGAATTGTTAATTATACGGTTGGTCAACGGCGTGGTATTGGGGTGTCAACGGGTGAAGCGCTTTATGTAGTTTATCTCGATGTGGAAAATGCACGTGTTATTGTTGGACCGCGTGAAATGTTAGAAACACATAAGCTTTTTTTACGTGATGTGAATTGGCTTGGTGATGAGTCGTTAGATAATTTCCCTTCTCAAGGTATTGAGGTAGCTGTAAAGGTGCGTTCAACGCGTCCTCCTCACCTTGCGCGCTTACATTATAAAGAAGGTATTTTTTCCGTTGATTTATTGGAATGTGAAAATGGTGTGGCACCAGGGCAAGCTTGCGTTCTTTATGATGGAAATGGTCATGAGGCGCGTATTCTTGGGGGAGGATTTGTAACACATTCAGAACGTGCGGCCGATACTGAAATGATGTTGAAGCGCGTTTTATGCAATCTTGAAACAAAAGATTCTGTTTCCTCTGAACTAAAACAACAGCTTCATAAAACATAGTTGATTGATTTATAACGATAATTTTCAACCTTAAACTTGAATGAGAGACTTCCAGAAGGTTTTTTCATTGAGAGTTTGTTTTATGATTGGATCCATCAAAATTATGTCTTTTGCACGTCATGAGCGGGGTTAGGGGGTGGAAAGTATTGATAAGAAAAATATAAAATGTTTTTTAATCAATGCTTTCAAATGCTAGGGAACAGCAACATTATTGGGACTGATAGATAACATACAGCATCGGATATGTTTTACAACTTAAAGTGTTATCATCTTTAGTGGTCAAAGTTGGTAAAATGGGCAAGTGCAATACCTGAGGCTGTGGCAACATTAAGGCTGTCAAAACCGTTAGTCATGGGAATACGTAAGGTTTTTGATTGTTGTAGTATATGGGGCGGTAAGCCATCGCCTTCTGTTCCAAAAATAAGTGCCATTCTTTTAGTTTTGTTGGCTTGCTTGAGAGTGTGTGAAGCAGAAGGGGAGAGTGCATAAAGATGAAAGTTTTTATCCTTTAGAGCAGCTATAATGTCATTTATATCAGCGTTTTGCGTATAGGGTACTTTTAAAGCAGCGCCGGCAGAGACTCTTATTGATTTACGATAAAGTGGATCGCATGAGGTTTTGTCGACAATAATGCCATTGCTGGCAAAGGCTGCTGCATTACGAAAAATTGATCCCATATTATCGTGATTCGAGATACCACATAAAACAAGAATCAAAGCTTTTTCTGGAAGATGTTGTAGAAAACTTTGTAAGGATGGCAGTGTTTTGCGTTTACCAATACCCAAGACACCACGATGAACATGGAAGCCGGTGATATTATCCATGACTTTTTGTGGAACACAATAAATGGGACATAGAGGCTGTGTTTTTTCTAAAAGCGGTAGAAGTCCAGAGAGACGGTTTGCTACGATGAGCAGTGAGATGGCAGAAAAATCTTTCGAGTGCAGTAATGCGGACAATGTTACTTTGCCTTCAGCAATAAATTGATGTTGCCGTCCAACAAGATCTTTTTCACGGATATTATGATAGGCTTTTAGGCGTGGATCATCTGTTTCATTGATTGTTATGATATTCAAATGCATGCGAGATTTTTAGTGCTTTTTTCTTATGATTTCCAGATGTTAGAATTTATTTTATTTAAAAAAAAAGAGATAAAAAAACATTATTTTGAAACTTATGGTAGAATTTATGTTGACAATATACAACCATAGGTATAGTATAAAAACACTGGTACGGAATCATATATTTTTCTCGTATCGGGTGCAGTGTCTTGGGTCCCCGCTATTTCCCAAGTTCTGTATGCCCTTAATTTCTAAGGGAAAAGAATCTGGGTCCCCAATGCCCAGATTCTTTTTTTGAGGGTAGTCATTGTTTTTCTTTATTTATATCTCAATTTTTTAGTAAATCACATTTCAAAATGCAGTTGACCTGTAAGGTTACAGTAGAGTGCTAAGATATTTTTCTAGGGTTCAAAGATGGCTTATAGATGGGTTATAATGCGCATCATAAGACTGAAAAGTAATGCATGATCATGATACATTTGAGCAAAAAAGTTTTTCGTTTATGAGATGTGAGATGGCTTTAAGTTATTCAGAAAACGATTAATAATGAAGGTGATGTGTTTGATTGCTCTTGGGAAAGCTCTTTGTTTATTCTGTTCCTCTCTTCTTCCTTTATTGATTCTGTTCGTGTAACTGAGCAGTTTTTACGATAATAATGTGAGCTGAAGCGTTTATTGTATGCTGAAGCTTTTGTAATATTGAGGAAATATTGTCGATATGCCAAAAGTATAATTATATGGTTGAAAATATTAATCCCTTATTTCGTGAAGAAAAGGATGAGGTTCATGGATGTAAAAATCAATATACAAAGCTTAACTTTATACTCTATTTTTATTGCGTGTATTGTTTTTGCTTTGAAATATTGGGCATATCACATCACAGGTTCGGTTGCACTTTATTCTGATGCATTGGAATCAATAGTTAATATTCTTGCGTCATTGGCAGCATGGTGGGCTGTTAAAGTGAGTATGAAGCCAGCGGATCAGGATCATCCCTTTGGGCATCATAAAGCAGAATATTTTTCTGCCATTCTTGAAGGGATACTCATTATTATTGCGGCAATTGTTATTTTAAGAGAAGCATGGATAGCTCTTTCTACCGTTCAATTATTGCAGAAGCCTGGAATATGGCTTGTTATTCATCTTATTGCAACTGTCATAAATTGTATGTGGGGAATGGTCCTTATTTGGCAGGGAAAACATCATCGCTCACCGGCTCTTAAAGCTGATGGAGTCCATTTTATAACAGATGTTTTTACTTCGCTTGCAATTATAATTGGTCTGATTGCTGGTTTTGTAGGAGGATGGGGAGTTTTAGATCCAATTTTAGCGATAATCGTTGCCGTTAATATTCTCTTGCAGGGATGGAAGGTGATTAGAAATGCTGTTCAGGGATTAATGGATGTCGGCGTTGAATTGAATGAAAGCATGCGGATTCGGGAGCTGATTTCTGCAAATGCATCTGGTGCGCTTGAGGTTCATGATTTACGGACGCGTGTTGCTGGGAGGGTTACTTTTATAGAGTTTCATTTGGTTGTGCCTGCTGTAATGCAGGTAGGAGAAGCACATAAAATTTGTGATAAAATCGAAGGTGTTCTTCAAAAAGAATTTGATAATGTGCGTATTTCTATTCATGTCGAGCCTGAAGATGAGGCAAAATTGCCTCCCGGTACAACGGTGATCCCTTTTATATAAAAAGATTTTTTTCAAATTGCCTGTCATGTTATGGAGATTGTTTTTTATGATGGGGCGATTCATACCTCTCGAAAATACAATGAATCTCTTTCGTTGATTTAATTTTTGCATCAATCAATTATAAAAGGTTAAACAGAGTATTTAAGGCAAGATTTATTCTATTTCGTTAAAATACTGTCATTTAAGGTGGGGGGAGATAAGGCATATAAAATTTGATCTATTAAGTGTTTTTAGAGTGTGGAGTAAATATTCAAAATAGGGCTTGCCGATGTATTCTTGTGTAAGTGAATCTCATGAAATGGTTAGCCGCTTAAATTCACTTAAGAGAACGGATTGTTTACAGACTGTTGGGAGTAGATGTTTCGTTTCTTAGGGCAAAGAAGAATGAAGCTTTCGTAATAAGTTTAATGAGATTTAATTATAAATTTTATATAAAAGTTATGAATAGAATTTTAAAGTTTGTGATCATAGATCAATCATCATTATTGTTGCTAATAAATGTGTTGTTTTACCGATAAAATGTGTTCTGTTTTAAATGTTCTTTATTGCATGAAGGATAGGGGACACATTAAAGAATGAAAAAACAAAAAATAATGCTCATATCTCTACTCTTTAAAGGATATTATTGTCGTTGCTTTAGAAAATCGCAAAGCTGAACTAAAGAATGATGCTAAAGATAGAAACTGGTTTTTAATTGATGCTTTCATATTTTCATTCCAATCTAGCATCAAAAATTTTACAATGACGCGTACAGTACTGGTGCATCCTAATCATAAATATGCTGCTATATCAGAGCTATTTTAATGTATAGACAACAAGAAAAAGCAAAGACTTTATGAGGAAAATAATGCTATAAAGTCAAAAATTTATACGCAATAAATTAGAGAGATAGATCGAATTTTTATAAAATACTTTATGAGACAACAACCAAACATATCTGGCTTTACTTTTACTTATTTTTACAAACGTTCGTTTATGTCTTTTGCGTTATATTCATAAAGATCAGATTAGCGGTTATCTATAGATAACTCTTGGTTGAGAATATGAAAGGAAAGCGTGATACTATAGTAGAGTTTTGCCTGTCTTTATCGTTTAACCAGTAAAAGTGATCCCAAATCTGTGATTTTGTCACAAGTGATTTTATCATACCTATAAACGAAGTTAGATGTTTACCTGAATAACTACAGTATATATTTTAAGAATAGAGAAGATATTTCATATCACTATGATGTTATTAAAGAGCTCTTAAAACAATGATTCCTGGTGTTTTTGCAACATAATCCATAAAAGGAGAATCAACGACTTTTTCGTTTGCTTTTTGTGAAGAAGCATTTCTTAACATTGGACCTTTATCTGTCATGATAAAGAAGCCCACGTGTGTTACATCCAATCCAGCAAGTTTTGTATAAATACCAATAAAATCACCAGACTGTAAACGACCTATAACCTCCTCATTAATAAAGTTGCTTGGAATATATGTTATCGTGCGTTTCACAACTGGCAACCCAGGTAGATAGCTTCCACCATCAGCTTTTTTGTTGAGATATTTTTCTATTTTTACCGCATGGGGACTTATTTCAGCGGTAATATCAGTGGCGAGTTTATATTCTCTATAAGCCCAGTCTGTAAAAAAATGTTTGCGATTTAAAAAATGAACATTACCGTTAATATAACGCGTTTTTATGACGTTATTTATGAATTCTGTTTGGGATGTTGATTTGCGTAATGCTTCAACATAATCCAGATAAGTGAAGCAATCTAAGCCTCTAAAATCAATAATCAGTTTTTCTGGTGTATTTTCTGAGCCATGTAACATATTTGCTTGGTAAGGTGTCCCTAAAAAAGCTTCAGAAAGAAAGTCAATTAGTGCCCCTTTTTCCTGATAATTTGTTTCTGAACGTTTTTTGAGAAGAGCATTTAGTTTATTTAGAGTATAAGGATCTAGTTTTACGTTGTTTGTTTGTTGTGTTTTTATTTTATTTCCTAAAATACTCTCTTGTGAATCAGAATCCTGAACATCATATCCTGTTACCAATATTAAAATGAGAACTAATAGAGATATTTTTCGCATTCTATATACCATTTTTGCATTAACAATTCATGACTAACTATTTCTAAAAGTGCTATTTTTTAAATGCGTATCACGATCATCATTAGATTTAACAGTAGCATATAATCATTAAGAGCATCAATGAATATAAAGATATAATCATGGTTTTTAAGGTTACAAAAATTGCAAGCGATATGAATAGTTTCTAAGATTATAGAATTAAAGAATATTTCTCTATAATATACTTATTTTTTAAATAAAATGATTGTCAGATAAATACTTTTAAAAATATGATGAGCTTTTTGCATTGTTAAGCTATTTGGGTGATGCTGCTTTAACCTTATAGCACATTCTGAGGGTAAGAAAATTCTTTAAGAGCTTATCTTTTAAAAGGTTTCAATTGCTATAGGATATCTAACGTATCAAATGGAATTGAGATTCCTGAAAACGGTGGTATGAGAAGGGGAAATGATGTCTGATAAAATCTATCATAATGTCTCTAAAACTATTGGAAATGCTCTGTGTTTCATGAAATTTTGTTTATGAGTTGGTCGCACAAATATTTTATTCGTATAATGCAAAAAAATATTTTTATGCTTTGACAATGATATACCAATTAAAGATATACTAATTAAAACGTAATTTTATATTTTTATCTTGACTCTTACTTAAATTTTTACTTTGTTATTATTTTATATATGACAAGTATATGGTATAGAATACTTTTAAAAGGAAAAGGGAGTAAAAAGATAGCGGGGGAGTAGTTGTATGCGTAAAATAGTGTGTATGTTATGCAAGACCAAATGCTCAATCCGAATTTTGTTCAGCGTGGGCTCGTTTTAGTGTTCATCACTTTATTGTTAGATATTCTTGGCATTGCGATCATTTGTCCTGTTTTGCCTGAATATTTTTCTCAATTAACTGGAAAAGATGTCAGTACATCTTTTGTAGAAAGAGGAAAATTACTTGCAGCTTATTCAGTGATGCAGTTTTTGTTTGCTCCTGTTATTGGCAATCTCTCTGATCGTTATGGTCGTCGTCCTATTTTGCTTCTCTCTATTATCTGCTTTGCTCTTGATAACCTCATATGTGCTATAGCATGGAGTTATTCTATGTTATTTATCGGGCGTCTTTTGTCAGGGATGAGTGGTGCTAGTTTTGCAACTTGTACAGCTTATCTTGCGGATATATCCGATGATAAAACCCGTACACGCAATTTTGGTCTGTTAGGCGTTGCATCCGCATTGGGGTTTATTTTAGGATCGTTTATTGGTGGTTTTTTAGGTCAGTTTGGTCCGCGTATTCCGTTTTATTTTGCTGCTGGTTTTTCACTCATTAATTTTATTTTTTCTTGGCTTATGCTTCCAGAAACTCTTTCTCTATGGAATAGGCGCTTTTTTGATATTAAGCGGGCAAATCCCTTAGGTGCTTTTTGGCACCTGAAACAATATCCGATGGTTCTTTGGGTGTTATTGGTCTTTTTTCTTTATTGGTTTGCGGAATCTGTATGGTTAAGCATTTGGTCTTTCATTGCAAAAGAACGCTATGATTGGAGTTCTTTTTCTATTGGGCTCTCCTATAGTGTTTTTGGGATAGGCCAATTTATTGTAGTCGCTCTCATTTTGCCTTATTTTTCTAAACGATGGAGTGATTGGCATATTGTTATAGTGGGGCTTTTGTTTGCCTCCGTTGCTATGCTAGGCTATACATTCGCAACGCAGGGGTGGATGGTTTATATGGTTTGTGCGTGTACAATGCTTGAATATCTTGTTCATGCACCTATACGTGCTATTGCTTCAGCGCAGGTACCAACAAATGTACAAGGAGAACTGCAAGGAGCGATGACATCTGTTGTTTCGTTAAGTTTAATATTTGGTTCTGTTTTTTATGTGTTTCTTTTTGAATGTTTTACAGATAAAAATGCACAGTTTTATTTTTCTGGTGCTCCTTTTGTTGGAGGCTTTTTTCTTCTTGTCGTTGCGACAGTTATTTTTGTCTTGCGGGTACGTTAATTTGTTGAGGGGAGCTGGTACGTACTATTTTGCTAGAGAATGCACAAGATAAACAAAATGCATCATTTTATAGGTAAAAAGCTTTTTGTGATATTGTTTGTATAGTAGAGTCCGTATTTTTTCTATTGCGTGTAAATTAATATCCAGTGCTAATGCAGCAGCATATTGAAAACAAAGATTAAAACGTATCTGCGTTAGATGTATCAGTACTGTGCGAACAATTCCAAATTTTATATGGCAAGTTGGAAGTAAAATATTGCGTATATTTGTTTGCCTCACTTCTGGAATCGAAAAAAACTCATTTTGGAAGAATATAAAGTTGTAAAATTGAAAAACCGTTTCCTGTTTTGCCGTCACTTTTTTATTCGGCTTTGCAGCTTTCAAAACCATCTACGGTAATATCTTTTAAAAAGTAGAGATTTGTTACATGGTCTCACACTTTAGTTTTTTATTCTTTAATAGGAATTATGCTTCTCATGCAAAATAGAATGCTTAAAATTGTATTATGAATCTAATAGTTATTTGAAGGAATAGCTTTCAATGTGTTTGCGCCAATTTCATGATAGTGCCAATAAAGAATATAAGGTAAAAGTCACTGTCAATGGTATAAGATCTGCTGTACACTACTTACTTTACGTATATAAAAGATGCAGCACCAATCATTCACTTTGCTAGTTTCTAATGTTCCGATAGCTCTGAGCTCTTGGTACGGTTAGGTGCTTTACTCTTTTTAAAAATGGTTTTTATCGACACACTTATCTTGCTTAGGGGGAAGCCAATGATTTTGATGAATACAATTCTAAGAGGAGAGGTCATGAGAAAAATTCAAGTTATTCAGTGCTCTCATCTTAGTTGCAAAATGGTAAATAATAACACTTATTCAATAAGTTGTAGGTATACAAATAATATAGTTATGTATGGGAAGATGATATAATTTAAAGGAGAGAAGCTAGAAAGTGAGATATTTTATTTTAAGATATTTTTTTATAATTCATAATGAGATCACAGAAATGCTGAAAGAGGTAGTGGCTATCTTGTGGTCCAGGAGAAGCTTCGGGGTGATATTGAACAGAAAAAACTGGTTTTCCAATGATTCGAATACCACAGTTTGAACCATCAAAGAGAGAAATATGTGTTTCTTGAACATGTTGTGGTAAAGAGGCAGAATCTACGGCGAAACCGTGATTCATCGATACAATCTCAACTTTTCCAGTGTTGAGGTCTTTAACTGGGTGGTTGGCACCATGATGTCCTTGGTGCATTTTCACGGTTTTTGCACCAACCGTAAGAGCGAGAAGTTGGTGACCAAGACATATTCCAAAAATTGGTAAATTATGATCAATTAATGTTTTGATCGTTGGAACGGCATATTGAGCCGTAGCTGCGGGGTCCCCTGGTCCATTAGAAAGAAAAACGCCATCAGGGTTCATTGCTAGAATTTCTTTTGCAGTTGTGTGGGCAGGTACAACAGTAATGCGTGCTTTTTGTGTTGCCATAAGGCGAAGAATATTACGTTTAATACCGTAGTCAATTGCAATGATATGAAGATTGTGCACATTGTTTGTACCGTATCCTTTATTCCAACTCCATGGTTTTTCATCCCATTGCATTGATGATTGAGATGTCACGTCTTTCGTAAGGTCAAGATTGACGAGACCGTGCCATTTTTGCGCACGTTTCTTTAATGAAGGAATATCAAAAATTCCATTAGAATCATGTGCAATGACAGCATTTTGCGCACCTTTTTCACGAATAAGAATTGTGAGCGCACGTGTATCAATACCACAAAGTGCAATAATTTTACGCGTTTTAAGCCATTGATGAAGATTTTCATTGGCACGATAATTTGAGGGATGTGTAATGTCTGCCTTGAAAATAGCGCCAACAGCACCATGACAATTGAGAGGAGAGAGATCTTCAATATCTTCGCTATTTGCCCCTACATTTCCTATATGAGGAAAAGTAAAATTAACGATTTGTTGTGTGTATGACGGGTCTGTGAGGATTTCTTCATAGCCTGTGATAGCGGTGTTAAAACACACTTCAGCTTCAGCGATACCTGTAGCACCTGCTCCTTTGCCTTCAATAACGGTTCCATCTGCTAAGACTAAGAGGGCTGTAGGTTTTTTGATACTCCAAGGGTGGCTGGGTGAAGTCGTTTGTATCATAGTATGTATCCACAATTTATTCTCTGAAAGGTATAATGATCAACTTTACACAAAAATCATACCTTTAACAGATGCTGTGTATATTATTCTGGTAATGTTTCGCTTGAAATAGGCAGTATAAGTACATTCCATGAAGAGGTAAAGTCTTGTTTTAGCTTTTCGAAGATCGAGTCCTTAATTATTTTTTTATCCTCCATTGCAAGATGGATAAAGATTGGTTAAAAGACTTTTTTTCTTGAACAAAATTGGATAAATTTATGTTGCGTAACCAGATTGATGGGGCTCTTAGGGCTGCTTTGAAAGCGCAAGATAGTGCGCGTCTTGCTACACTTCGTTTAATGAATGCTGCAGTTAGGGATCGTGATATCCTTTATTATGATCAAGGGAAGTTAGAAGTGGATGATCAGCAGATACAGTCTGTTTTCACTAAAATGCTTCAACAGCGTGAAGAATTGATGCGAGTCTATAAAGAGTCTGGTTGCCTAGAATTGGCAGAGAGAGGACAAGCAGAAATAGAAGTTATTCGTGAGTTTCTTCCTTATCAACTTAAGGAGATGGAAGTAGAACAGGTTCTCTGTGAAGCTTTAGCACAAACAAAAGCTGAAAAATTACGCGATATCGGTAAGGTGATGGCATGGCTTAAGGAACGGTATGCGGGGCAAATGAATTTTTCTAAAGTGTGCAATAGTCTTCGTAAGAAATTGCAATAGATCTTATTAATTCAAGGGGATTGGGAAATATTTTTTATTGTGCTTCGCCTTTGTAAGTCAGTAGGATTTTGATAAATATCATTTATCTTGTACATACATAATTATTTCAAAAAATATTTTTTTAAAATAAACGAATCTTTTTGGGAGCTCATAGGGCAATAAAAACATCTTTTATGTATTATATTTTTCTGTTCTTCAAAGCTGTTAGATCATTAACAAAATAAAAAAATTATAGAGTCTCTACTTAAAAAAAATCTATTGTCTGCACTGTTAAAAATTTTAAAATAGGATGATTAAGCTAATTGATACAGATTTCTAATTTTGGGGAGTGTGTTGCTGTCTTTTTTGCTGTTTCAAAGCATTTTTTTAATAAAGAGTTGCCGTATTTTTTAGAGTGGTGATTATTCGGTAAGAAATTTAAATGTAGATGATATTTATCAATATGATGTGTATCTTCTTAATTCAAGCGCTGGTTTTAATGATAAGAAAATCAGAACTTTAAAACGTTTTTTCTATAGAAGACATTTTTAAGCTGAGTTGATGAAATGAAAAGATATTTTTAAAATAAGTCTTTGTTTGTAATGTGTTTTGAGCTGATTTTGAAATTCTTTTCTCTGATTAAATCCCTTATAAGCTATATAAAATCTATAAATTATGCAGAATAAAATGAGTAATCTCTATTTGTAGGGATACAGTGGTGAATCTGTTAAAAATAGTTCAGTTAGCAACAATGGCTTACCCGTTAACCGTAAACGGGAACGGCGTGCCCATAGCACACCTTGTTGACCAATATGAATGTAATCGCGGGTTAATTGGTCATGGTTAAATAAATAATGTCCTAGAGGTACAGTTCCCAAATGCATCAAGGCTTGATTGTGTAGGAGGGTTTCTTGTGGAATTACAGTGCGTCCAAGGAGCCAAGGTTTATTATCTCCCATCAATATGATTTCGCGTAGCCAATAACGCGCACTTTCGGGGAGATGCTCTGCTTCGTCTGTTAATTGATCTCGCGTAATAAAACATTCGCGTTGTGGTTGAACTTGGAGGCAGGTACAATATTTCTTTAATCGAAGCGTCATTGAGCCCGATTCCATGAGCCAATCGCGAATATTTTCTGGTATTGGAGGATTTTGATCAGAGAGCCACTTTAGAGGTGGTAAGATGGAATCTTCAAGATCAGACATCATTTTACTCCACATTTAAAGTCTTATTCCATATGTTATGTTGGGCGAACTAAAATAAATAGCTCTATTGTAATACAAGGAGTATAAAAGCAGCAAGATTTTAACAGAAAGATATCAAAGGTCTTTAAAAGAAGATATGCGGAAAATACCTATCATAGGATCATTTTCATTAAAAAGGCAAAATAAGGTATTATGTTTGATCCAAGGCGCTTTCACACAATGCATTACAGAATTTTCTTTATCGCATGAGAGCAATGGGAAAAATGTTTTGTGCTTTAAAATTTGTTTGTAACGCATATAAAAAATCATCTATGTAAGATGATATAAAGAGGAAACTGTAAGAGAAACAAAACTTTATTTTATATTTTGGAAAGTGAAGAGATATTCAAACCTTTTGAATTGAGATGTAAAGAAGATCGTATTCTTTATAATCAAGAATTTTATAGTAAGCATATATTTTTGAAAACTTTAAAATAGATTATATTATTTAAATTGTAATAAATTACTTCATATTACAGAATGTGTAGTTATTTTATAATAAAGTTATATTCATATGTATTTATAGTATATCTACTTTAGATATTCTTTTATTTCACAGATTAGAAAAAATTTCTTTATCATTTTTTCTTACCTTCTCTCTTTACTTCTTAAGAATGCAAAAGAGCTCTTCGATTTTTTCGGTAAAAAAGGTATTATTGATAAAGTGTATAGGCTTTAAGTGCTGTGCGGTAGAATCTTTAATCATCGTTAGTGATTTTTGTAACCTTATGGATTGTTATTACAGTGAGATGAGCTAGATTTGCAGTGAGATGAGCTAGATTTGCGCACACGGTACAAAAATAAGTTCGTATTTCGTTAAAATAACGCAACATATCTCTCCTGATATGCGTAAGTTTATATAGGTATGAAATGGTGCGTTATAAAGGTTTTTACTGCATTTCGTTTTAAAATCGTTTTAAAATACGGTGATGGTGTATGCCCAAAATTGCAGCTTAAGCATCTCACCATCATATCAAAACTGGTAACAACGAGTTACAGGGAAATATTTCAAACTTTTCTAGTTGTTTCCCAGTTTTTTATTGAATCCCTAAAAAGGTGTAAAAAAATAAATACTCTATGATCGAATTTTTTGTCCTATCCATATAAGAATACAGGCTCCTATAAAACCTGAAATAAGATAGCCAAGCCAACCAGCAAAACTTACACCTAAAAGACTAAAAAGAAAGCTTGCTAGCGCAGCGCCAATAATCCCTAAGATAATATTTAACAATATTCCTGTTTGGCTTTTCATAATATACTGTGCAGCCCAACCTGCGATCCCGCCGATAATAATAGCTGCAATCCAACCGATGTTTGCATCTTCCATGATACCCTCCTTTGCCTGAACTTAAATTGTAACTAGAGTAAACTTTATAAAAATCAAGATTTATTCCTTTTTTATCCAGTGGAAAGGATATTTCTGTTAGAAATTTTACTTATTATTTTCCTTTATATTAAAATAATATTCACATTTATATCATAATAATACTTAACAAGCGTAAATATATAACACATTTTAATTTATAAATAAATTAATTATTTGAGAAAATATGAATAAAAGAAGAAAGTATTAGTGAAAATGCTTTAAGAAGTCATAAAGTTTATTTATAAGCTTTTTTAAGCTCTCTCTTAAGTTTAAAAAAACAATTGTGATTAAAGCAATAAGTAAAATGGATATTTAAAAGTTTGGAGCTTGCTAATTGATATCAATGATGTTTGAAATGAAATTAAAACTGTTTTGTTGACACGTTATAGAATGGCTGTATAGGTTGAGCCTCTACCAATCTTGATATAAATGTTGCATTTTTGTGGAGTTTTGCATCCCTTATTAGAGTATTTCTGTTTTTGCTGCTACTGTGGGGCAATTCCTTTTTACAAGGCGAGTTTAGGTTGGAACTATTATACTCTTGACTTTCTCTTTATGTGTTTAACAGTCTTGGTTTTGAGATGATTAGGCATTTTTACGTCTTTCTTCAAGAGTTCTATTCTACATGCTGCTTTGTTTATAATGTGCAAGCAAATGACTTTGAGTAATTCATCATGAATAGATTTTAAATGAAAGAAAGTTACGATGCAGAAAGCTCATTTAAATTGTCAAATAATAAAATATTTTAATTAAATCAATATCTTGACCATATTCAAAATCGAGTAATCGATATGATGTATTTCTTATTCAAGTTATTTAAAAGTTTAAGGTTTTTCTGTTTGTTCTTCAGCAGGGTTGCGTAGGCGAGAACTTTGAAGAAGTCCCTGTTCTTCTAAAATGGGGTAGATCATTGAGGTCAAAAGAGAGTTGATTTGTTTGAGGTCGCGGACAGTGTCGAGATGAAGACTGGATGATTCTATATTTTTGAGATCCCCTTCACGCAAACGTTTAAAATGTTTTAAACTCATCTCCTTTTCTAAGTTTCGTAGTTGATCCTTTTTTTGTACCAATAGGTGTGCAGTGTGTGTATCACGTGAGACGAGAACGTTAAATGCTATATGCGCGTTGGCTAGTACAATGGCGTGGAAACGAAGGAGATCATTCCAGCCCTCACTGCTGAACTGTAAACCTTTTTGTTGTTTCTTTTTAACCAGCATCAGCATATTATGAATAATGATATCGCCTGCTTGGTCTAATTTTATACAGGCGCCTAGAAGTTCTTGCGTTTGAAGAGCTTCTTCGTCAGATAATTTTTGTCCCGCTAATCGTGCAAGATAAAGTTTGATGGCGATATGTTTTTTGTCCAATATGGTGTTGAGTTGGTTGAGTTCACGAATAATATTGGGATCAGGATTTTCATAAAGTCCCATGATTTTTTCTAGCATGATGTCTACAAGATCACAAATATGAATGACTTCACGCATGACATTTGAGAGAGCGAGAGAGGGGCGTTCAAGCACACTGTCATCAAGAGCTGTTTGATCCGATAAATTGAGCGTTTTGTCGGCTTGCGTTTTTTTTGCACTTATATGAACAATTTGAGTGGTTAATTTTAAAACCCATTTTGAAAGCGGTATTCCAGCAAGGAGAATGAAAACATTAAAAATAATGTGGGCGTTGATCACTTGAGTAGGGGCGTTATTGCCAAGCCATGTGATGGGAGGGCGAAAGGAGAGAAATAAGATAAGTACAAGGATTGAACCGGCCCCACGCATGAGTAAATTTCCTAAGGGAACGAGGCGGGTATTAGGAGAGGCGTTGCGCGTTAAAAGTGGTGCTATAAGAGAAGAGCCAAAGTTGACACCAAGAACCATGACAACACAGAGTTGCGTATGGATAAGATCGTAGTTGGCAAAATTGACCAGCAAAATGATTCCTGCAATAGATGAATGTAAGAGGTAGGTTAAGCCAGCAGCCAACAAAAAAGTGGAAACAGGATCGGTTGAAAGATAACGAATGATGCTAGGCAAAATTTCGCTTTCACGTAAAGGTTCTGTCGCTGTACTTATCATCTCTAAAGATAAAATTAACAGACCAATACCGATGACAATACGTCCTATTTGACGCCACTCACGTTTTTCTGTTGTCATGAAGATACAAGTGCCAATTAAAAGACAAAGGGGTACAACAAGTGTGAGATCATAGGTGAGAATTTTAACAACGATTGCTGATCCTAATTCTCCTCCGCGTACAGCCATAAGTCCCGCTACTCCAGAGACAAAACCAGATTCAACGAAAGAACCAACAAGGAGCGTTATTGCTGTAGAGCTTTGTAAAATCATTGCTGTAAAAAGCCCAAAACTTACCGCAAACAATGGTTTTGAAATGACGTGGCACATTTTATATTTAAGTCTGTCACCATAGGCGCGTTCAATTCCTGTGCGCACCATGCGTGTGGCCCAGAGAAGTAAAGAAATAGCGCCGGCAAGATGAAGGAGTACCAATGAACCATTCATGATACTTTATTCTTTCTCTGTTGTTATGAGTATGTTTGCCTCAAAATTGATAAATTAAAGTTTATCGTTTTTATTTCGTTTTTGCTTTTAATACTTGATTAAATAATACTTGATTAAAATCATAACCGCTTGGATTTTGAAAAACCTTTAGACCAAAACAGGGAAGAATGGAATAAAGGTGATCAAAAATATCACCTTGAATTTGTTCGTAGTCTATCCAAACGGTGGTGTTCGTAAAGCAATAAATTTCCAATGGTAAACCATTTTCTGTAGGAGGTAATTGCCGTGCCATAAAGGTCATATTAGGGTTGATGTTTATATGTTGTTGTAGATAAGCAAAAACATAAGCACGAAAAGTTCCAATGTTGGTTAAACGGCGCGTATTGGCTAAGACATCATGATTTTTATCTAATTGAGCGTTCCATTGGTCAATTTCTGCTACTTTTTGCGTGAAATAATTTTCTAATAAATTAAATCGGGAAAGATATTTTTGTTCTTCTTCTGTGAGAAAATGGATACTTGATTGATCAATAAAAAGGGAGCGTTTAATGCGTCTTCCACCCGATTCTTGCATTCCACGCCAATTTTTAAAAGGGTCGGTCACAAGTTTACGGATAGGAACTGAGGTGATGGTGTTGTCGAAATTTTGAACTTTAACAGTATGCAGGGCAATTTCAATAACATCACCATCGGCACCGAGATTGGGAATTTCAATCCAATCCCCAACGCGAACCATGTCAGTGGATGAAATTTGAATACCGGCAACGAGAGAAAGAAGCGTATCTTGAAAAATTAACATGAGAACTGCGGCCATTGCACCAAGACCGGAGAAAAGAATAAGAGGGGAGCGGTCAATCAATGTAGCGACCATTAAAACTGTCGCAACAGCAAAAAGTGCAATTTTAGCAATTTGAATATAACCTTTTATTGGTTTTAACCGTGCTGTTGGTCGTTGTTCGTAGAGGATGTTAATGACATTCAGACAGGCAGAAATTGTCAGAACAACAAAAAAGATAATGAAGGCGTTAGCGACATTACCGATGACAGTACTGAATGCATTGGGCAATGTTGGTATAAAATTAACACCAACCGAAATAATAAAGGCTGAAATGATATCCGCTATGTATTGAATAGCATTATTAATATCGATCGTTGTATTTTGGGGGAGAAAAGAAGAGAGTTTTTTTGCTCCGTGAATAAGTAATTTTCGTCCTAGAAAGTTGACTAAAAGGGCAAATATAGTAAGAATAATAAGCCAAGAAAGAGCCTCTAACCACGGATATTGAACAATAAATTCGATCACTTTTCCACTCTCCATTTCTAAAATTATATGCAGTTAAGAGTTTAAAATTTTACAACTACTTAAGAGGAAGTATTGGAATTATGCTCTAAAGTCGTTAAATATGCAAAAAAGAATTTTCAAACTCTGTGAGAGATAATGCGTTTTCCGCCCGATTTCCTTAATGAACTGCGTACTAGACTCCCAATTTCAACAGTGATTGGTCAACGGGTGGATTTTGATCCTCGAAAAAGTAAGCCTTCACGGGGAGACTTTTGGTGTTGTTGTCCATTTCATGGTGAAAAAACGCCAAGTTTTCATTGTGATGATCATAAAGGGCGCTATTATTGTTTTGGTTGTGGTGTCAGTGGAGATATTTTTACCTTTTTGTGTGAGCTTGATGGATTGCACTTTTCAGAAAGTGTAGAGCGTTTGGCTGATTTTGCGGGAATGAAACTCCCTATTTTGGATTCACAAAGTCATAAACGTCAACTGGAAAAAGCTGAACTTTATGATGTGATGAAAATTGCTACAGATTTTTTTCAATATAATTTACGCGATAAAGGAGGTGTGCAAGCACGTCGTTATCTGGATGCACGTGGTGTGACACCAGAGCTCGTAGAGCGTTTCCGCATTGGTTTTGCACCGGTAAGGCGTACAGCTTTGAAAGAAGCTTTGAGTGCACGGGGCATTTCAATAAAGCAAATGGAAGAATGTGGACTTCTCACAGTGCGTGAGGGGAGTGCGGATTCTTATGACCGATTTAGAAATCGCATTATGTTTCCTATCGAAGATTTGCGCGGACGTGTGGTGGCTTTCGGAGGGCGTGCATTAGAGAAAGAGACACGAGCAAAATATCTCAATAGCCCTGAAACAGTGCTGTTTCATAAAGGAAATATACTTTATAACGCGGTAGCAGCTCGCAAAAACAGTCGCTTTGTTGGCGATGAAAAAAATCATTCACTCCTTGTTGTTGAGGGGTATATGGATGTCATTGCATTGACTAAAGCTGGTTTTGAAGGAGTTGTAGCGCCCTTAGGGACAGCATTAACGGAAGCGCAAATTGAGCTTTTATGGCAGATGGGGAAGGAGCCCATTTTGTGTTTTGATGGTGATGATGCTGGTTTAAACGCTGCTTTTCGTGTTGCTGATCGTGTGTTGCCTCTTTTAAAGGCTGGGGTTTGTGTACGCTTTGTTTTGTTGCCACAAGGAAAAGATCCTGATGAAATTGTTTGTGCTGGTGGAGCACAACTTTTTTCTTCTTTTTTGCAAAAAGCAATTCCTTTGAGTGAGCTTTTATGGTGGCGAGCTACCTATGGAAAGCATTTTGAAACTCCAGAGACACGAGCAGCGCTAGAAAAACAACTAAAACAACAAATTTTTACGATTAAGGATGAAGATGTCCGTCGTTATTATTTGCAAGATGTAAAAAAACGCCTTTTTGATTTTTTTCGTTCCTCTTTTTCGAAAAAAAAGGGAGAAGGGCGATATGATCAATCTTCATCAAATAGGATCTTTAAAGATCAATCCTTTTCTCTGTTAGCAAATTCTGAAATAGTACGAAATTCTTCGCAATCTATTCCTTTGCGAGAAGCAGTGATTTTACTCACTTTAGCTTACTACCCTGAGTTGTGGTATGAAAATTTTGAAATTCTTTCTGAGTTAGAATTAAAAAATACTCAATTGATGTGCTTTCATCAAGCTATGTTGGAAATTCTTGGGAATCAACAGCTTCATGATAAGGAGACGATGGTTGCGCTCTTAGAAAAAAGAGGGCAAAAGGCTCTGTTAGAGCGTATGAAACATCTTGTGCAAAATATTGGTATGCGTATTATTTTTGGTAGAGCTTCTATAGAGGATGCACGTGCGATATTAAAACAAGCTGTCTACTTGCATCTTCAAGAACACCACCTACATAAGAGATTACAGGATATTAAAGAGCAACTTGTAGAAAATCCTAAGAGTGAGGTTTTTGATCTGCTTCGTGAGGTAAAAAATGAGCTGGAGCAGATGCAGGCAACAGAAGCGTTAATTGAAGGGTTTGGAAGTTGGTTGGATGAAAAAATAGACGGGAATACACAAGATACGATAAAATGATTCGCTTTTTTAATGCGAATCAGTCACTTAAATTTTAGATGAGGAAGTTTATGGGAGTGACATTTTCATAAAGATGGCAATTAAATTTTAGGAAAAGCGGGTAAATTTTAGGAAAAGCGGGAAATTGGTTCTTACGATAGGGTACAGAGATTATCTCAGAAGGGCTGAGAGGTGTCGGGGAAACTTCTGGAGTTTTCCCGCGTTTTTGTCTGGATGTCAAGCTTGTCTGGATGTTAAGGCGTATACAAAATGTATTCTTTCCAATAGTAATCTCTTAAAAGGAAGTATATATGAGAAACTATTGGTAGATTTTAGTGAGAGCAAAAAAAACTGGTCACATGGAAACTATGGTTACATGGAAACTGTGAAGTGGTCGAGTGGAGTTATGGTATGGCAACAAAGGTTAAACAGAAAGATAATGCAGAAGTAACAAGCCAAGCAAGTTTGGATGGTCCTCTTCTTGATTTTTCTGATGATGCCATCAAGAAAATGATTAAACTTGCCAAAAAAAATGGCTACGTAACAATGGATGAACTCAATGCTGTTCTTCCTTCTGACGAGGTTACATCCGAACAAATTGAAGATATCTTGGCGATGTTCTCTGAGATGGGGGTTAATGTTGTGGATGATGAGGATGAAGTTGAGTCTGAAAATTATGAAGAAGAAGTTACAGTAGAGGGTGGTGATTTAGTAGAGGCCTCTAGCCACGCAGTTGCAACGACAACGAATAAACGCGAAGTAACAGATCGTACGGATGATCCGGTGCGTATGTATTTGCGTGAAATGGGAGCTGTTGAGCTTCTTTCACGGGAAGGTGAAATTGCCATTGCTAAGCGTATTGAAGCAGGGCGTGAGACAATGATTGCGGGACTTTGTGAGAGTCCTTTAACTTTTCAGGCTCTTATTATATGGCGTGACGAGTTAAAAGAACAGCGTATTCTTCTTCGTGAAATTATTGATCTTGAAACGACTTATGCTGGTCCAGAAGCAAAGCAGGCTCCTGTTATTGAGCGAAGTGAAGTGAATAAGACAGAAGAAGAAAAAATGTCTTCTGGTATACGTAATATGGGGGAGAGCGCAGGAGAGAGAAACATTGAAGACGATGATGAAGAAGACGATGACGATGTTAACTTATCGCTTGCTGCAATGGAAAATGAACTTTGTCCTCAAGTTATGGAAACATTGGATTTTATTGCTCAAACCTATGTGAAGTTACGAAAATTACAAGATCAGCATGTTGAAAGCAGTTTGGCAGAGCGTAAAGAGGGGGCCCTTACATCTTCTCAGAAGAAGAAATATATTCAATTAAAGGGTGAGTTGATTCAAGCAGTAAAATCTCTTTCTTTAAACCAAAATCGTATCGAAGCTTTGGTTGAACAGCTTTATGACATCAATAAGAGATTGATTCATAATGAAGGTAAGCTGAAACGGATTGCCAACAGTTATGGCATTGGCCACGAGGATTTTTTAAAAGAATACCAAGGGCGTGAATTGGACGCAGATTGGATGAATTATATTGCTGCTTTGCCTACACCTGGTTGGAAAGAATTTTCGATGCGTGAAGCAAAAGAAATCCAAAAACTGCGAAGTGAGATACAAAATCTTGCGCAAGAAACGGCTATTTCGATTGGTGAATTTCGTCGGATTGTTATGCAGGTGCAGAAAGGTGAACGCGAATCAACAATTGCGAAAAAAGAGATGGTAGAATCTAATTTGCGTCTTGTCATTTCAATTGCAAAAAAATACACTAATCGTGGTTTGCAGTTTCTTGATCTTATTCAAGAGGGCAATATCGGTTTGATGAAGGCTGTGGATAAGTTTGAATATCGGCGCGGCTACAAGTTTTCAACTTATGCAACATGGTGGATTCGTCAGGCTATTACACGTTCAATTGCTGATCAGGCGCGTACTATTCGTATCCCTGTTCATATGATTGAAACAATTAATAAAATCGTTCGTACATCGCGTCAGATTCTCCATGAAATTGGACGAGAACCAACACCAGAAGAATTATCTAGCAAGCTTTCTATGCCGTTGGAAAAAGTACGAAAAGTTCTTAAAATTGCAAAAGAACCCATTTCACTCGAAACGCCTGTTGGTGATGAAGATGATTCCCATTTAGGTGATTTTATTGAGGATAGGAATGCGTTATTACCAATTGATGCAGCTATCCAAGCTAATCTGCGAGATACGACAACACGCGTTCTTGCTTCATTAACACCGCGGGAAGAACGTGTTTTGCGGATGCGTTTTGGAATAGGGATGAATACAGATCACACGTTGGAAGAAGTAGGACAACAATTTTCAGTTACAAGAGAGCGTATTCGTCAGATTGAAGCAAAGGCACTTCGTAAATTAAAACATCCTAGCCGTTCACGAAAATTGCGTAGTTTTCTCGATTCTTAAATAAAGAAATTCGTGTGCATTTTAATAAATCCCTCTTTCTTCTTAATGAAGGGGAGGTGTGTCACATTGTACTTGGATGCTTTTTTGAGAAAATATGGGAAGAATTTGAATAATCCAGAAAGTTTACGATGTTTAATTTTTTTCTTAGCTTTTGAATTTTGTATTTCTCTTTCTGAAAATAACAGATGTAGGGCAAATACTGGTGTGGTAGTCATTTGAAAAAATGAACGAAAAACATTATCTTGTGTGTAGCGGCTCGTTTTTTAAGAAATAGGATTTATTAAGAATAAACTTATATTGCAACATACGGACTTTTTGATGAGAAATGTGTATTCGTTGCGGAATTTTTCTATCATTTTAGGTGACGCATTTTATTCTTTGTCAGTTTATAGAGGGATGTTTCAATAGGTGATATTCATTTATATGCGCTATTTTTTGAATATTCTCTTTTTATTCAGATAGATTTTAAGAAAACGGTTTAAAGTATACATTGAGTTGAATCTTTTTAAGAGACAGAAATAGATGAAATTATAGAAATTAAACGTTTCATTTTTTATAGATCGTCTTAATTAAAAAAGGTGTGTCTGAGTTTATGAGTGGAGAACTTCCCTTTTGGAAAGTAAAAAAATTAGAAGAGATTTCCATTTCTGAGTGGGAGAGCCTTTGTGATGGCTGTGGCCGTTGTTGTCTCCATAAAGTTGAGGACGATGATACGGGTGACCTTTATGCAACCAGTATTGCTTGTCGTCTTTTAGATGGGGAAACTTGTAGGTGTCGAGATTATGCTCATCGTAAATCAATTGTACCAGATTGTATATCGCTAGACATTACGACAGTTAAAACAGCGCGTTGGCTTCCAGAAAGTTGTGCTTATAGATTAATTTATGAGGGAAAAGATCTTCATTGGTGGCATCCATTGGTATCAGGAGATTGCCAGACGGTACATACAGCGCATATTTCTGCACGCGGACAGATAGAGGTTTATGAAGACGAATTATTATCTGAGGAAGATTATCTTCATCACATTACTGGCCTTCTATGTAAAGGCCAGTAATATGATTTTTTATACAACAGTTGGTGATTTAATCGATCGCAAAGACGACAGTGACGCTCACATTATAATTTAATTCACCACCTGCAAAATTTGTATTTGCGTAGCTTGCATCTGCTGCTCTACTCATGAGACGTGGTGTTGGGTGGTAGTAATCATCCCTTTCATTGATTTCAATAATTTTTCCTAATTTTAAATCGGCTGCTTGCGCTATCGTTTGCGCTTTTTCAATGGCTTCAGTAATGGCTTTTTTACGTGCTTCTTGATAAAACGGCTTTGTATCTGCGTTGGTAAAAGTAATGCCGTTAACTGAATTAACACCTAGAGTCATCGCTTGATCAAAGATTTTACCAGCATTGGCAAGATCACGAATGCGCACGGTTAAAGAATTTGAAACATGATAGAGTTTTTCATTATTCTTTTTTTCGTGGTGTTTATCAGAAGTCGACTGATAAATGGATAAACCTGATGTTTGCAAATCATTTGCTTGGATGCCATTGTTTTTAAAAGCTTGTATAATATCATTGATGGATTGATTATTGGAAGCTAATGCCTTTTGGGCAGTTTTGTCATAGGTAACAACGGCTAGATTAATAATTGCCATATCCGGTGCAGCTTGACTTTCTCCGATTGCAGTCACTGTAATCGTTGCATTTTTCATTTTATTTTCTTCAGCATAAGCACGTACAGTCAGCGATGTAGCTAAGAGTGTAAATGCTAATATAACTGCTTTAACCAGAGAACCCTTCAGTGGTTGAATTTTCTTTTCTATCATATCTATACCTTTATATTTGTCAGTTAACTATTCTCTCATTTTTAAGAGTTCTTGTAAAGAAATTAGGGCACTGAAAAAAAAACCAATAGAAAAGAGAAAAAGATGGGTTATAATCTTTGTCAGCTCTTGTATCATAGGGCATTTTAGTTTAGAGAGAAACAACCTATATATGGGGCCTGTAGCTCAATTGGTTAGAGCCAGCGGCTCATAACCGCTTGGTTGGGGGTTCGAGTCCCTCCGGGCCCACCAATAGGGAAATGGCCAATAGAAAAATGGATCGCTTATATAAAAATTTTGGGATTCTACCTTTTTCGTTTTTTATTTATTTTCCTGTTCGTTCTAAAATCCTTTGTCATTGTTTGTTGCTGTTTTTTTCTATCAGTCGCTTTAATATAAAGTGATGGTATGTTTTTTAGTCTCATTAAAGAAGTGCTCTCATTTGAAACATTGTAGCATTTGGATTAACTGATATGTGGCGCTATTTACTTTCTTAATTCATATACTGTTTTGTACTTTTTCTGTATGATGTTCTTCATAAAATAGAAGGCTAAAAGCTTCATTGGATAAGTTTATTTATGCTTGTTCTGTAAATAAACAGATCCCAATAAAACCAATTTTAAAGATTGTACCTGTTTAGAACAAATGGCTCAAAAAACATTTAGGGTAAATTTGCTTTTTTCTGGGTGATGTTAATGTCTTTTAGACGTTCGAATAGCATTATCGTGATAAAAGGTTGTATATAAGAGAATGTGATCCATAGGCGATCGTATGTATCATGGGGTCAACGATGATAACATTTGTTGATATTTTCTTTTTCCCAAGAGGAGTTCTATTTGATTTTTGAGAAATATTGACGGTGGCGTGTTTTCTGAAAAGGATTTCATTAATTGTTCTTTGAAAAGTCAATTGAGTGATTGTTTCTATCGCTTTGCATCATCCAGATTTTATTGTAATAAGCATTTTATTATTCTGTAAGAAATGTTTTCTATTATATTGGAAAATTCGTTAAAATGCCGTTTTCTGTCTTTTTCGCTTGATGCTCAAATTATAGAGTTTTCATGTAATCCGAATTATTATTGAAGAGCAGAAGTCTTTTTTGATTTTACTCTCATAAGGGATTGGCAATATTTCGCTAAACCTAGCACTTTTTTGTATTACTAACATTTTTCTCGTATTGATTGTGTAGAGAGTTTTATTTTTGTTATGAGTTTTCTCTCTTATGAAAAATTATTGGCAGAGAGGGTAATTTTTTTGGAAAAGTATACTTTTCTTCAAAATCATACTTTGAAAATATAATTCTTCATTTACATAAAGGAATTTCTCTCTTGTTGTAAATCTGCAATACAATTTACGTGCAAAGAGTATGCGTGGTGATTCGTTTTATTTTTTAATAGTATCATTTTTGCTTATGGTAGAGACTTATATTAGTATTTACAAGGTGCGTTTAGAGGGGAGGTTACCTATAAACCTGTTACAGAGTTTTAGGTAGTGTGGCTCTGTTTATAAGAATTTATTCCTATAACATTGTTATATTCTTGCTTTGCAATATTGTTAAAAAAACATAGATGGTGCTATGTAGAATAAAATTGTGATATATTTTTTTTCAAAAAAGCTTTTTCGTGTTCTCTTATATAGAGTTCAGGAGTGTCTTCAGGGATATTTTCACATTAGTTTGTTATTGGTCCGAATCACAAGATATGCGTAACATTATTCGCATTTTTGATAGATCATACCAATTTTCATAAGAAGATCTGGATCGTGTGATGCTTTCTGTTTCACCATGGTACATGACTAATAGAACTTCATCTGATTTTGTAAAATAAGTTTGTACACAATTGCTTCCATACTGCCTATTGCAAATATTTTTTTCTAAGGTATGAGATATATTTAAACGCTTTAGCGTTATATAGTTTGACTACATGGAGTATGACTATGAAGAATGATAAAAAATTTGAAACAACTTTATCTGATATTATTGTGAAATGGGAGTCTTTGTCGACGTCTCAAAAGCAAGCGATATTGGATAGAGTAGAAAATTCTACAGATTCTGCTCATTCAACAGAACATTTAAGGCTTCAATCTTCTTTTTATCTCCAGACGAAATCAAAGTTATGAGTTTTAAGTCTTCATCGGAGATGTTGAAACCAGTTATTACATATATGGCACTAGCATTTCCCAGTGTGTTCAAAATAGCCATGAGTTTATCTACTGAAGGCCTCTTTCCTCCATTTATCATTTGTTGGACGTAATTTTGTCCACAGCCTGCAGCTCTGCTTATTTCAATCATTGTTCGTCCGTCACTTTTAATCAATTCAACTAAGCGTTGGAACCAATCTTTTTCAGTCTTTGTCATTTTTAGACCTTTACATATTTACGCTATAGCGTTAATATTGCGTTGCGAATCCAGAATATATGATACAAGGAGCGTGAAAATATCCATGTGTAGCTCTTCGCTAATGAAGCATATAGAGTTGTTTTTAACTAATAACAAAATGTCCCCATACACTTTCAGATTCGAATCAATAAAAAATGGTTGCTTGGTTCCACGGTTGTGAAAAAATAAACGTGTATACCAGAAATGGCGATACACACTCGTATGTTTATGAGATTTCACTGTGATAGTATACGTAGCAGCATTATAAATCAAGATATACCCCAACATCAGAATTTGTAAAAAAAATTCTGCGTTGAGGCGGTGTGTGAGTATAACGAAGCTTTAGAGCCTTAAGAGATAGGATAATGGCTGTAGAAAAAATGTAAATTCATAGGCAAAGAATACTGATTTCTGCTTTATTGTAATAAATTAGATCACTATCAGATGGTATATCGTATATATGCGTTAAAAAATTTGGGAAATATCAAAAAAGTGATCTTGGATATTTTATTAAACAGGAAGGTAATCTGAGTCACATAGGTGGTTGTTTGGTAGGGGGTATACATTCGATCAATGCCCTTACGGGGGTGGGTGTGTTTTAAGGCAGCTGAAGTTTATAATGAAGTCTGTGTTTACAATGATATTGTTATTTATAACAATGTATTAACATATGGTTGTGTAGTCGTTCCTAAGAGTTTGCATGTTTATGAAAGATAAGAACTTTATAGTTATTTGAATATGAGTGGAGATGCATATGTTTACGCTAATGCGGTCTTTTTTGATCAAGTTTTGAATGCTCAATGTATTGAATTTTATGGTGATACTCGTGATTATAGAAAGGCTCGAGTTTATAGTGATGCTTTAATTTATTGTGATGTAAAGATTTTTGGGAAGGCAAAATTTTACAGAAATGCTGTGCTTTGTGACACTGATGATTTTTGTAATAATGAAGAACTTTCATATATAGCCGCATTCCCCATGGCGTAAAAAGGAAGATAGGAACGATTTGGGCAAGGCTTGTACGATTGCGTTGCGTCGTTAGTTTTATTTGACGTTCCTTATTTTTTGTTTTTTGTGTCAATAAATGTGTCGCAAATAATTTGGTGTAAGCGTGTAGATTTAGCCGCTTTCAGAGATTTTTTTTGCGTCATTTATCAATGGCTTTAATGGAGAAAATAAGAATGCCGAGAGTGATTGTTCACACTTGGAACATGCGGTTTATTGCATTCTTTTTTTGATTGAGGATGAAACAAATTGGTCAAGATGATCACTTGAGCGACAATTAAGGGAGATCCAAATGAGTGTAAACGAAATTTTATTGGGAGCAATGGTTGTTGTTTTGTTGTGCAGTGGGGTTATATTTCGGTTTTCTTTATATTATCGCAGTCAAGTGAAAGTTTTAAAAGAGGAATCTAGAAGAATAAAGCATGAGTTTTTAAGAGATTCTATGAAGATGACTGAAGAACGAGATAGAGCTATTAGAGAGCAAAGTATGGTGATTAAAAGACGTGACCAAGCAATTGAAAAACTGAAAAAACAAATTAAACAATATGAAAAAAATGAAAAGAAATATCAAAAAATGCTTAAATCTGAAGATGATAAAGAGTGATTGTATTTATATTTTGCATTAAAGGGCTTGGAAATGTGTTAGGAAGATTGGAATGACGAGAGAGATAAACTTTAATGAAGCTAATTATGGTGCTGATGGAGAGATTGTATTGAAAGAGAATATTCAAGTTTACTCTGATTTTATGAAAACATTTAAGTTTATAAGACAGAGCGTCTTTGATTATAAAATAAGAGTTTATGATGATAAACCAGTTTATAGGTATACTGGTTATTAAAAAGCGCGTCTATACAATCCAGTATGCTTGAAACAATTTTGCACGTTCCTTTTAGATATAAGATATAAATGCTACGATAGTTTCAGCTAATATGTCTAAAAAATTGCATAATAATAGAAAGAAAGAGATATTTTCTTTTTATGAAGATGAAATGGGTAAGTCAGTTATGATTATCAAATGCAGAAGAGGAATATGAACATAAAAGATATTAATATCTTGTAAAGTAATTATATTCTCATTGATAAATTATCTTTTCTCCATGTGTGTTTATTTTTTATGAAAAATACAAGACTTAAGAGACTTTCTTTTTGATAAATGCTATAGAGACTTAAGTATGATTAGTATGATTGAAAACAAACATAATAATCTGCAAGAATGTGATTGTTATTGTGAGTATCAGAAATAATACAAAAACCTCCTCCCATTGAGGGAAAAACCATCACTTCTTTTTGTCACAAAAGCAACTCACCATACCATTACACAAAATAAACGTTTGTTTTAATGGTAAAGAACGTCAGGACTGTAGTTCTCTAATAAGAGCCTTATGTGTAATTTCTTTGATTTGTTCAATATTGACTAGGATATCTTGTTTTGTTGGATAACCTTTACTAGAAAAAGCAATTTTTTGTGCATCTCCTGAGATTAAACGCCAGTACCATTGATTGTGAACTCCTTGAAACACCTCAAAATACATGCTTCCCACCTCATAAAATAGCTGATAATTTTCAGGATAAATATTTAACTAATCCGTACGTGAACACTAATGTATGTCTCTATAGGAAGTCGTCAATATATTCCCCTTAAATTTTCTGACCTTAAAAAATAATTTCTATGAGAGCTATTATTCTTTTAACAAGAAAAAAATTCTTGTCAATAAGATATGAATGAGAATTTTATACTATAAAATTATTTTTTTTAATTTAAAGACACTATACTTTCATTTAAAATGCGAATGTTTTTATTGTCATTACAGAAATAAGTTTTATAAATTATACAAAATTTCACCAGCATGGATAAAGTAAAAAATACTCTTCTCCATACTGGTAGAGTTTTATCATTTCTTGCTTTTTCTTTTGAAACAGACGTTTATTGATTAGCTATAACCTCTTTTTGGGATACGCTTCGAATGAGTAAATCAATGAATAAGCTAAGAGTATAAGAATTGGCCATTTTAGCTTTCATATCGATCAGAGAGGTTGTAGTCTTGGGGTTAAGTCCATTTGATAAACCTTGTCTTGACAAATATTGCTGCAATTTTTCATAAGAACTGTCGATTTTTTCTTGATTTGGTTTTTCATTACGATCACTATTGGCAAGTGTTTCTTCCAGTCCTTCGATTTTTTTAATAAAATAATTCCAGTCAAAATCACCTTTTGTATATTCGGTGTCAAACATTTTTCCTTGCCCAGTTAAAAGCCAATTAATATTGACACCATATAACGTGCGGTATGTTTGTAAGACACTAAGATTGGGTTCTCTCTCTCCACGCTCGTAAAAAGCAATGGAATTTTTTGTCATGCTAAAGTTTTTAGCTAAGGTCTCACGTGATGGATCGCCTAAAGCAAGACGTACATAACGTAAACGTTTTCCAAATATGGTTTTTGATTCAGTTTCAGGACGTGCCACGAATTATCTCCCTCAGTAAATCATCATGGTATAAATCATTAAATAATAAAAGCACACTATGTATTAATATTCTATGATATAATGTCAATATTTATAGCTTTAATTTCTTTTTATTTTTTTTATTTTCGTGGATAGAAAGAAATCTTTCGCTTGTTGTATTGACAATTGATATTCATTTCAAAACAAAATTCTCTGTTTGCTACATTTGTCTCTTGCTTTTTTTGAGAGAATTTTCATGTAACTTTACCATATATATTCTATACACTTCTGCATCAATAGATGCAACTTTAAAGAGATGCAAACTTTGGATTTGGACTGGGTGTGTTTTAGATGAATGAGAAAATAAACTTTGAGGAATGATCATGGCCCTATTACGCTATTTTGGGTTTGCTTTTTTTTTCACGATTATTGGTGTTTTTTTAGGAGGGGTTATTGGTTGGTTTGAAACGGAAAGTATTACTGGTTTTCTTAAATATTTTTTTATTTGCTTTGTTTTAGGAGTTTTAGAAATTTCTTTATCTTTTGATAATTCTATTATCAATGCGCGTGTTCTTAGTAGAATGGATCCGTTGTGGCGTCGTCGTTTTCTTATATGGGGCATTTTGATAGCTGTATTTGGGATGCGAATTGTTTTTCCATTATTGGTGGTTGTCGTTGCTGTTGGGATTAATCCAATTGCGGCAGTCAAATTAGCGATATGGGAACCACACCGATATGCGGAAATTTTAACCGATGCACATATGGGGATTGCTGCTTTTGGAGGCACTTTCCTTATGATGGTTGGCTTAAAATATTTTTTTGATTCTGAAAAAGAGGTACATTGGCTTAATGTTATAGAGAGACCTGCTCAAAAGTTTGGGGCGCTTGTTGGGATTGATATTGCAATTGTTTTGATTTTGATCTTATTTGTTTCAGGTCAGATTGACACAGAAGATAAAATAACTTTTTTATTGGCAGCCCTTTATGGACTTTTGACCTTTATCGGTGTTGAAGTTGTCGGTCATCTCTTGGATACCCCTCAAAAGACTTTAACAACAGTAACTCACGGGGGAGTAGGGGCGTTTCTTTATTTAGAAGTTCTTGATGCTAGTTTTTCTTTCGATGGCGTGGTTGGTGCTTTTGCCTTTTCACACAACCTTTTTATTATTGCGATAGGTCTTGGTATCGGTGCATTTTACGTTCGTTCTATGACAATTATGTTGGTTGAATCAGGAACATTATTGCATTATCGTTATTTGGAGCATGGTGCTTTTTATGCAATTTTGGTTCTTGCAGTGATTATGTATCTGCAAACGATTATATCGGTTCCTGAAGTTTTAACAGGACTTGTGGGAGTCTGTATTATTGGAATGGCATTATATTCTTCGATTCGTTTTAAGCATCGTCAATTGGATAAACATGTTGTGTCTAAGTAATGGAGATTTCTTCTTTTCTCAGGCTTTTATTTATCGCATATCTTTGAATAGAAAGAGGTCTTTTATGCAAAATAAAATACTATTTTATTGCTTATTTGCGTTTTTGTTTTAAAGTTGAGTCCATTGCATGATACTACCCATGAAGGGAATCGTGTACAATCTCTAGGGTGCTTTTTGACCTAAATTTAAGACAGAAAGCTGATGCTATACTTTTTACCAGCTTTCAATATTATGACAAGCTCCTGCATTTAATGGTTCATGAGAAGTGTTTTTACTGTTTTTTTGAATGATTTTTATTCATACATTGATTCTCTTTGTAACGTGTAGGAGAATGGTTTTGAAACAGGTTTGAAATCAGAGAATTTACAATATTCTGGACTCTCACTTAAATATGTGAAAAATAATTTATCCTTTATAAATCAGTATATTATAGTAGTAGATTAGAGAAGAATATTTTAAGAGACCATTAAAAGCTCTATACCAGCTTCGTTCATAGTTTTAAGCATAGTGTTTAGTGATCCGTTTACATCAATACCAGCACAGGCATTTAATGAAACACTGACTTTAAAACCGCATTGTATAGCGTGAAGAGCAGAAAATCCGACACAAAAATCAGTTGCTAAGCCACACATAATGAGCTTGGTAAAACCATGTTCTTTGAGATAAACTTGTAAACCTGTTGGTGTTTTTTGATCATTTTCAAGAAAAGCAGAATAGCTATCCATTTTTTGATTATAGCCTTTTCTAAGGATAAGTTGTGCTTTTTCTACTCTAAGAGATGGATGAAATTCTGCTCCTTGTGTTCCTCGTATGCAATGATCAGGCCAGAGTATTTGAGGACCATAGTCAAGAATGATGGTATCATAGGGCTTTTTTTCAGGATAGCAGGAAGCAAAGCTACAATGGTTTTTTGGGTGCCAGTCTTGGGTTAAGATAACGTGGTCAAAATGATTTATGAGATTATTGACGGCGGGTAAGATAGCATCACCTTGTGGTACGGCAAGTGCTCCACCTAGTAAGAAGTCATTTTGAACATCAATGACGATTAAGGCTTTTTTTTCCATAAATATATTCCTATATGAGATGATCTTTTATCGTATTTTTAAAAAGCTATATTTCGTCTTGAAGTTTTGAAATGATTTGCTGAATATTGATATTATTTTTATAATTATCAAGCCAAAAGAGGGGGATGGATAAGTTTTTACAATTGGTTTTATAGTTTTTTACGAATTGTAACCACGTACCAATGGGAAGTGCACTGTAGTCATTTGTTGCTACGTGTTGATGCAAAGCTTTCATGATCATTGGGCTTGGGACGTCAGATCCCATAAGGCGGCGATCATTTTGTAAACGTAATTTAAGCCATATCAAGGCAAGGGGGGAAGACCATTGTTTCCCGTAGCAAAAAATCGATGAAAAAAGGGAAGGATTTTTTACTGCGTAATATAAAGCCCATAAAGCGAAAAAAGAAGGTGCATAGAGAATTGCTTTTCTTTTTGGTACCATATTACATTGATAAGTTGGTTTAATACGATAAAAATACAATGTTATATCTGGTATGGAAAAGAGAGGCAATGTTTGATAACAGGTTTCAGGTACAGCTAAAAAGATTTGCTTTTTGCTTTTTGGGGGGATGTTTTTTTGCATTCAGGACCATACTGGGGCTTGTGAGATTAGAAAAAATGTACCAATATAAAGCGGAAAGCTTTTGATACAATGTAAGTGCTATTTACTGTACAGTTTCAAAAAGCAAAAGCAGTTTTTTCAAAATCCTAATCTTTAATATCGCACAATATAAAGAGAAATTTATGGCACGTCAATTTATCTATCATATGGCTGGGCTTAACAAGTCTTACGGCAATAAAAAAGTTCTAGAAAATATTCATTTGTCTTTTTATCCAGATGCGAAGATCGGTATTTTAGGGCCGAATGGTGCAGGGAAGTCAACTATTTTACGTATTATGGCTGGGCTAGATAAGGAATATACGGGAGAAGCATGGATTTCTGAAGGAGCACGCTGTGGCTATCTACCACAAGAACCTTTGCTTGATGTGAGCAAAGATGTGCGTGGCAATGTGATGGAAGGTGTTGCAGATAAACAAGAAATTCTTGAGCGTTATAACGAATTGATGATGAATTATAGCGAGGAAACGGCTGATGAAAGTGCACGGCTTCAGGACATTATTGATAGTCAGAATCTTTGGGATTTAGAAAGTCAAGTGGAAATGGCTATGGCTGCTCTTGGTTGTCCGCCAGCCGATGGGGATGTAACAAAACTTTCAGGTGGTGAGAAGCGGCGTGTTGCACTTTGTAAATTGCTTTTGTCAAAACCTGATTTGTTACTTTTGGATGAACCGACAAACCATTTAGATGCTGAAACGACGGCTTGGCTTGAAAGGCATCTACGTGAATATCCTGGGGCTGTGCTTTTGATAACCCATGATCGTTATTTTCTCGACAATGTAACGGGTTGGATTTTAGAGTTAGATCGCGGGAGAGGTATTCCTTATGAGGGGAACTATTCTGCTTATTTGGGGGCTAAAGCCAAGCGTTTGGCTCAAGAAGGACGTGAAGAGGCAGCGCGTCAACGTGCGTTATCACGTGAGCAAGAATGGATTGCTTCTAGTCCAAAAGGGCGACAAGCAAAGTCAAAAGCTCGGATTAAGGCTTATGATGAGTTGGTTCAAGCAGCACGTGAGCGTCGTCCTGGAGAGGCGCAAATCATTATCCCTATTGGAGAAAGATTAGGACAGGTTGTTATTGAAGTTGATAATCTCTCTAAAGCTTATGGTGAGCGTGTATTGATTGATTCTCTTTCTTTTAAACTTCCTGCTGGTGGCATTGTCGGCGTTATTGGGGCCAATGGTATGGGAAAGTCGACCTTGTTTAAAATGTTGACGGGACAGGAAAAGCCCGATTCAGGTCAAATACGTATCGGTGAAACAGTTCACATGAGTTATGTGGATCAGAGTCGCGATTCCTTGGTGGGGAATAAAACTGTTTGGGAGGAAATTTCTGGTGGAAATGACATTATTAAATTAGGCAAATATGAGATGAATAGTCGCGCTTATTGCGGGGCTTTTAATTTCAAGGGGGCAGATCAACAGCAGAAGGTGGCAAATTTATCAGGAGGGCAGCGCAATCGCGTACATTTGGCAAAACTTCTAAAAGAGGGGGGGAATGTGCTTCTTCTTGATGAACCGACAAATGATCTTGATACTGAAACATTGGGTGCATTGGAAGATGCATTGGAAAATTTCGCTGGTTGTGCAGTTATCATATCGCATGACCGTATGTTTCTTGATCGATTGGCAACACATATTTTAGCCTTTGAAGGTGATGGCCATGTAGAATGGTTTGAAGGTAATTTTGCTGAATATGAGGCTGATAAAGTTCGTCGTCTTGGGGCGGAATCTCTTAATCCTAAGCATGCAAATTATAAACCTCTTACACGCTAGAATTTTTTATCTTATCTCAACGTTTTTGAAAAAATGGTGTATTTTTTGCATTTGTTATTTCATAAATAAAGTGTGTGTGTACTCTGTGGAAGTTTTTATTCATTGAAAATAGTAAGAGATACTTTATGAAATTACGACCTAGATAGGGTTATTCTACTCATGATATATAACCGACTATTGCTTGTAAAATTGCAATGAAAAGGAGGGGATGAAGAGTATAGCGCTATTTCTACAAATGCTCTAGTCATTGAGCATTATCATTTTTACTTAATAAAAATGCAAGCTGGCACCATCATGTTATTTATTTTCTCTCAATAGTGTGCAGTTCTTGTTTTGAGATGACTATAAAAAGTATTTTTATCCATATGTCTCCTCTGTTTATGAGCTGTAAGAGAATAATTTGGATTGATTTATCATGAATAGGTTTGAAATGAGGAAAATTTACGGTACTCCGATGTTTATTCAAGTTGAAAATGATTAATTGTTATTATAAATCAATTCATTATCATTATAACGAGAAGCAGGGGAATAATCTGTTCGTTTTTTACAGTAGCCTATTTTTTTCATAGTATAATAAAATAGAGAGAACAAAATAGACGAGAATATGCGTTTTATACTTGACTTTTTTTTCTGTAAACAAATGTTTATAGGAATGTTTAAGGGATAATTATGAAAAAAAGTGCAAGTTTAGATGCAATGATTGTGCTGCTAAAAGCGGTCGCAGAAATAAACCATTTACGTGTTCTTACGCTCTTGCGTCATGAAGATTTAACAATTCCTGATTTTATTTTTATTCTTGATCAGTCGCAAGCGTGTATATCACGATATTTACGTTTGTTGTACGAAGCACGATTGATTGAGCGTTATCAGAAGGGAGATAGCCTTTATTTTAAGCTTTGTCATGATTTTTGGGGTAAAGACATTGTGATGGGTGTTCTTTCGACTTTGCCAAAGCATGATATGTTGTTAGCGCATGATTTAGAACGTTTGAAGGATGTTAAAAAGCAGCGTCAAAAAACGAGGAAGAAGCATTTTTTACAAAATACGTTGCAATGGGATGTATTACGGTCATCCTATATGGCAGATCATGGTGTGGAAAACGCTTTACTTGAAATCATTGGCGATAAGCCATTTCAAACGATGCTGAATATTGGAATAGGTGGAGACTCTGTCTTAAAATTGTTTTCTAATCTTTATACGCATGCGGTTGAAGTTGTGCTTGATAGCAATGTTTTTCACTTATCTGTTGGAGATACAACTTTTGATTTAGTTATTCTTCATTGGGTTTTACATTTTCTTGAAAATCCTGAAATGTTTCTTCATGAGATATCAAGTGTTTTGCGTCCTCATGGACGTTTATTGATTGTGGATTTTGGTTATCATGAAATTGAGTCTTCATATTCTGATCAAGCACATATACGTTTTGGATTTTCGGCTTTACAAATAGAACAATGGCTTAAAAATACGGGACTTGTTCTAGAACAAACGGTTTGTCTTACTCCTATACAAAATGAAAACAGTGAGAAGGGTATGGTTACGCTTTGGCTTGCTCGTGATCCGCGTTTATTAGTTGACGATATCAAAGATAAACAAGTCGATTTTGCATAAATCGCATTTGTTGACCTGCTTTATTCTCTGATTTTTCTTAAGGAATAGCGTAGAGATAAACCTTTATTCAATCATTGATAATCTATTGTTTTTTACATGTGTATTATGTTTTTATATGAGAGTATTGGTGTTTTACAGGGGCTTGGTGGCTGTGTACTGTGTAATGAAAGCACCTTCTATAGAGATAAGCCTATGAGGATCGTTATTTAAGGTGTCTTGATATCATATTTGTTTTATTAGCCAATATATTGATTTTTTAGACTTCAATGAGAGGCTCGAATATAGGAATATTTTTTCATTTCAAATTTCCTGTTTCAGAATCCAAAAGAGTCTGTTTGTTTGTTACAAGAGAAGATATTTATCTAAATAATACCGTTTGTAAAAGGAAATACATATTTCTAAATATGAGAGCGGCGGCGATATGATGTAACAGCGCACAATACAATATAGTGATGGCTCATACCTTCATAAATGTCAAAAATGGTGGTACCCAATAGATCTTACGATGTCTCTTTAAAACAGGTGCTTAGATAAGAAGTACCTTGGAATTTTTAGTGAGGGGTGCAAAAAGATGCTCTAAAAAGACGAAGGGGTAAAAGGGTAAGACAATGCATGATTTTCATTATTTAAAACACAGCGTTATGAGCGTGTTTGAAAGTCGTAAAGGCAAATGAAAGGGATGGTAAAGATGGCAATAGGTTTTTATCTTTGGGCTTTTATGTTTCGTTCAAAATAAATGATGGCTTTTTTAAGATTACTCAAACAGACGTAAATATTTTTACTCTAATTGGGCATATAAAATCTGGGACTGTTTACATGGTTCTCATTTGCTCTAGTCTTTATCTCAAGCATATTGCCATGTTAGGAGCAGGTGTTGATTTACAAGTAATAGCAAACGTAAAAGCTTGGTAGATGACGCCATAAAATTACTCATAAATTAGTAATGGATTGGAGTGATATTCTGAATTTTAAAAACATTTTGTACAACAATGGTTATAATAGCGTATCTGACTTTACGTTTATTTCTTCTTACAAGCTTCATATATGGCGTTCGTCTATGTGTTTTTTATTATATTCATAAAAATAAGATTGACGATAATCTATGGATAGTCCGTGGCTGAAAGTAGAAAAGAAAAGCGTGATATTACACTAAAGTTTCGTATCTCTTTATCATGAGAAGTATGAAGGTTATTAAAAAGGTTATTAAATAAGTCCATTTTTCTTGCCAAAAGTGATTTTTTCTTTTTATTCTTACCGTTCATTTTATGACGCAGCTCGTTAGTATAGCGTAAAATTGATAGGGAATCATCGTTTTATGTTTTTTATCCATATGCTTTTTCTTGTTTGTGATGTGCCGTAGTATGGCTATTCATTGATTCAATAGACGAAGATTTAAAATAAGGGAATCTTACGTTCTTGAGGTCTCTCATGTAAGTTGTAAAATGATGAGTTATGATTGTAAATCAATGCATTATTTACGTTAGAAGAACAGACTATAACAATTTTTGAGTGTAGAAACTACTGTGTGTATTATTTTACGGAATCATTTAAATGATAGAGATTAAGAGAAACTGTCTGCATTGATCTCGGTTTGTTATGTTAAAATGCGTTAGAGCCTGTTGGTTATTGTAAAATAGTTTATCGTTATTTGGAATGATTATAGAACGTGATTCGAAACAAATATCTTCAGAGTTCTCATTTTTTCATAAAATTAAGCTGTTTAAATTCTTCATTGATTGTTACATGAGAGATGCGACAATATTTTAATAATCATTTACAGAATTTTTTATGAAGATAGATAAGATTTTATTTCTCTAATTTATTGTTTTCTTGCAAGAAGATGTTTTTCATTTTTTACGGTTATTTGTGTAAGATTTTAAAAATCTACATTTTTATTTTTGTGGTGATTGCTGTTGGAAAAGTGATTCTACTTTTACATAGTTTGATTTTTATAGGGTGGATACGTAGAAATTACGGTTTTTTTAATTATGATCATCAGAGTTATGAAAGAAACTATTTAAAAGTTATAATGATCGTAGATTCTAATTGATGCTTCTTGAAATAAAATTGCTTCAAATTGGGTCATTTTAAACTTTTTTTGCCTAAATTTAAACATTTTTAAACAATTTATAACTCTTTTATGTTTTTTTGCGTAGAAGATGATAAGAATTTCTTGTTGTTTAAAGAATTTTATTCCATAGCAAGAATATTGCATCGGCTATCTTAGTGGTTGATGTGAGAGGACGATCGGGGAACCTCCTCCCCCCCCCCCGCGTGGATCCCCTAGATTGTCTGGCCTGACTGAGGATTTCCTCAGTCAGGCTTTTTATAATTGTTTTGGGGGATGTTGTGGCGTGTTATTAGGGGGGAAGTGTAAGATCTGTTATTGTTTCGCCTATACTACCTAAATACATAGAGGGGCAGGTCTTGTTGGGCGGATCGTGTTAGCGTATTCATTTTCA
Source organism: Bartonella sp. TT67HLJMS (assembly GCF_042193375.1). Classification (NCBI taxonomy): domain Bacteria; kingdom Pseudomonadati; phylum Pseudomonadota; class Alphaproteobacteria; order Hyphomicrobiales; family Bartonellaceae; genus Bartonella; species Bartonella sp. TT67HLJMS. The sequence continues at coordinate 62,322 of NZ_JBHILP010000007.1, read as the reverse complement.
ATAATTTGATTTTTCTTTATTGAGGCATCGTTGAATGCTATAAGGAGAATCATAAAAGGAATCTATGTTTGTGTTCTGTGATCTTTAGGTAAGAGATAATGGAATCTTTTTCGCGTCGTATTGTTTTTATTTTATTTGTATTTTTTATTTTTGGCGCTGTCTTTTTTGCTTCTCGAAGCGGTGCTGTTTATCAGTTTTTTTCCGGCCGCTCTTCTTTTTCTTCTCAGAAGCTTGATGTAACAGAGGAGGAGTTGTTAGAAAGATTGTCTGTATCTTTTCCAGATATTATCAAGCATCTTTCTAAGATGAGTCCTCAACAGCAAGAGTTGTTTATTGCGCAGCTGCGTCGTGATGTAATTGCGCTTGCTTTTAAAAGTGGTCAGAGTCGTGAGCAGGCTCACAAATCTGGTGAAACTGTTGCTATGGCTCTTTCAAAAGCGATTTCTCGTCCTTCCATTGCTAATGCTTATTTTTAGCTGTTTTTTTAATCGCGCTTTTGGGTTTTATTTTAAGCAGCAAGAGCTTTTCATGAATTTTTGAAAAGTGCGAGGAGATAATCAATTTGTAAGATAATTAGCAAAGTTTATCTTACTCAAAAGGTAAGCAATCGGAGTATAAGGATAATGTTGCAATCATTGCAGGAGTGAAAGCAAGTCTGTCAAGGGTATTGGTCGAGTTAATTGTATTATCAATCGCTACAATGACAAAAGCAAAAGCAGTATTGGCTATAATAAAGCACGTTAATCGTATTTTATATGCCAGTTATTTTTTTATCTTGTATAGGCAAATAAAAAAATTTTTAAAGGATTTAAGCTTCCTTTGTTCTACGGATCTTAGGATATTTATTCATTTGTATGATTTCTGAAAATGAGGTGCAAGGCTGATAAGGTGATAGTTTGTGACAAAGAAAAAAATATTTGAATGAAGATGAGGGTTTATTTTTATTTAAAAGGCTTTGGGGGTATTGAGTTTCCTAACATTTTTCAAAAAACAGACAAAAGTAATTGTTAAGCTTTGTTGTAGAGACAAAGACGTATATAGCTTTTTTAGCATATTGTTTTATAATGATAATTTGTCATTTTCATATTGAGTGAGAATCTTAAGAATTGTAAAATTCTCTCGTTTTAAATTTATTCATGGTGAAAAAATCAAAATTAGTTTCTTGTACACTACAAGTGAGAGGCTTGTGTGGATAAAAGCTCTTTCAAAAGAAGAAGTAAAAAGCTTCTTTGAGGCATCTTGAGAGCTAAAAGTCTGTTGCAATATTTTGAATTGGTAAAGAGTATGATGGTTTTAGTATATTTATGAATTTTTTATGCGCAATGATGGGAGTGGGGATTTGTTTTATGATTTGTTGGGGTTTTATCGGACATAAAGAGTGCTGTGGGTGTTTATTAACCAGAGAGAAGTGTTGATAACAGTTTATATTTTTTGTGAAACTTTTTTGATATTGAGGATCTTCGGTAAAAAGATGTTCTTGTCTCTCTTTAAGATGCTATTTTTTAAATATAAAAATTGAGTGATACAATAGTGATAGCAGAAACTTACAGATTATATCATTTTATTTAATACGCTATAAGATTAATTATAGTCTCTTTATTTTTTTTATTTTATGATATAGATAAATCTATAATTTGTGCATAAAGAGATTTTCTTTTGTTGCAGAATTTTATCTTGAAATTGTCTTACTCTTTCCTTTTTCAAGCCGTTCTTTTGCTTTCTTTTTTTGTACAATACGTTTGCAAATTATTTGCAGCTAGAATTTGAGAATGTTTGAGTGAAGAGAAAGAAAATGCAATTTTTGAAAATCTTGTTAAATACAGCGTGTGCTGTATTTTTTGTATTTGATGTAAGTTGGGCTCATAGTGTCTTAAATGTTGCGGAATCAGGAGAAGCCTCAGTGATTGTTGCTTCTAAGATTCCTGATCGTCCTTATGAGTTTCTTATTCAGAAACTTGCGAATAAATATAATGTTCCCGTTAATTTAGCACATGCTGTTGTAAAAGTTGAAAGTAATTATAAGGCAGGTATAAAGGGGGCTGCTGGCGAAATAGGTTTGATGCAAATTAAACCCTCTACGGCACGAGGGTTGGGCTTTAGTGGTTCTGTACAGGATTTGTACGATCCTGCGACCAATCTTGAATATGGTATGCGTTATTTGGCACGGGCGTATAAACTCAGTGGTGGAAGTACGTGTGGTACAATCCTTAAATATAACGCAGGTCATGCTGCAAAAAAAATGAATTCCATTTCGGCGAAATATTGCGCAAAAGTGAAAACTTATCTGGCTTCATTAAAATAAAAACATCTTTTTAGACGGGTTTGCTATAAAATATTTTAAGATGCTATTTTCACGGAGCAGAAAATGCTTTATAAATTAATGCGTCAGTCGGCTGGGCAGCCGCGCTTGTCTAATGCTGAAATGCGGCAGGTGAGGAAAGTCCGGGCTCCATGGAAAGACGGTGCCGGGTAACACCCGGCGGGGGTGACCCTAGGGAAAGTGCCACAGAAAGTAAACCGCCTATTTTTATAGGTAAGGGTGAAAGGGTGGAGTAAGAGCCCACCGCGCATTCAGTAATGAATGTGGCAAGGTAAACCCCACCGGGAGCAAGACCAAATAGAAATGACGTGCAAAATTTAATTTGCAGCCGATTTCCGGGCGAGTCATTCGGGTAGGTTGCACGAGGCGGATGGTAACATCCGTCCCAGATGAATGGTTGCCATGTAAAGTGTAAGCTTTACTCTACAGAACCCGGCTTATAGGCCGACTGATATTTCATGATGATACGCGATATTTTATAAGATCGATTATATGGTCTTTTATGGAGTCTATATGTTTGAAATGGACACGTGAGCAAAGAGTATTTTAAAAAATTATAACATTTCTTTAAGTATAATGCGTTAGGATCTGTCTTGGGATAACTTTAGTTTTTTCGTTCATTGTGATTAATATGAAAGTTGAAGGCTAGGTTACTCTAAAATCAGTTGCTATGAGAGAGCTGTTAATTTGAGACAGCATAACTTCAAGACGGATTATTTTGATAAAGCAGGATCAAAGAGCTGAACGCCATATTCCAGTGTTGTTGCAGCCAGTTTTGGCTGGGCTTATGCCATTGGTTGGAGCAAAAGTGATTGATGGCACCTTTGGTGCTGGTGGTTACACGCGTGCTTTGTTAAAGGCAGGGGCGGAGGTGATCGCTCTTGATCGTGATCCTCATGCTATTAGTGCGGGACAATCGCTTGTTGAAGAATTTTTTCCACGACTTCGTTTGGTGCAAATCGAATTTTCACAGTTGGATCGCGTTGTTGAAGAGAAGGTAGACGCTGTTATTTTGGATATTGGTGTCTCTTCAATGCAGCTTGATGAAGCTGAAAGGGGATTTTCTTTTCAAAAAGATGGTCCATTAGATATGCGAATGGCTCAGACTGGTTTTACTGCTGGCGATGTTGTAAATCACTTAAAAGCAAGGGATTTGGCACGTATCTTTAAGATATTAGGAGAAGAGCGTTATGCGGGGCGAATTGCACGGATGATTGAAAAGCGTCGTGTTGTTCAGCCTTTTTTGCGTACAGGTGATTTGGCGTATGCTATCGAAGCGTTGATAGGACGTAAGCCGGGAGATCGCATTCATCCTGCAACGCGTGTATTTCAGGCTCTTCGCATTTATGTTAATGATGAAATTGGTGAACTTGCACGTGGCTTATTTGCTGCTGAACGCATTTTGAAACCGGGTGGTCGTTTGGGTGTTGTCAGTTTTCATTCTCTTGAAGATCGTATGGTCAAAAGATTTTTTTCTTTTCGTTCAGGAGAGTGTATGAGATCACGCTATCTTCCTGAAATAAAAACGGCTCCAGCAACATTTTTTCCTTTGTTTAAAGGGGGGATAACTGCAAGTGAAGAGGAGTTACAGCAAAATCCTCGTTCACGTTCTGCGCGGTTGCGTATTGGTGTACGAACTGAAGCAGAGGCTCTTGCAGCAGATATGAAATTATTTGGTTTAGCAGAGATTGCCAGTTTTGAAGGCGGCAAGAAATGACAGTTTTTCGTACATTTGATATGATCTTAGTGATGATTATGATTTGTATGGCAGGTCTTACTTATAAAGTAAAATATGATGTTCAAAAACGAATGAACGAAGTTCGTCATCTTGAGCATGAAATTGCTGCAGCAAAAAATACGGTAAGTTTGCTTCGTGCTGAGTGGGCTGTGATGATAAGGCCTTCACGCATGCAAAAACTTGCAAAACGTTATCAAAAAGAACTTGAGTTAGAGGTTATACAGCCGCGTCAAATCGTGGCGTTTAAAGATATTCCGGTACGGATACATGATCAAATTGAAGAAGTGATTAAACAAAATATTTTGGAAGATAATCAGGATATTTTGACAAATAATCGGGCTTCTCAGATAAATGGTGTTGTCCAAAAAGGCGCGCAGTAATGAAATCGACTTTTTTATTCTCACAGAAGAAAAAGCGCTTAAAGAATTCGTTGAATAATCATAATGTTTCTGTTCGTCGTCCCTATTCTAGTCGTCCACGTTTGCTTTTTTCGTTGTTCTGCTTTTTAATTTTATATGGCATCATGGGGGCTTGCCTTATTTCTTATGGGTTGGAAGGTGGACAGATTGAAGAAGCAAAGGGGCCAGGAGTTCTTCAATTGATGGCACGGCCTGATATTGTTGATCGTAATGGTCGTTTATTGGCAACAGATATTAAAACTTATTCACTTTTTGCTGAGCCACGACGTATTATTGATGTGGATGAAACAATTGAATTGCTCTCAACAGTTTTGCCTGATCTTAATTGGCAGGAAACCTATAAGCGCTTAAAAAGAAAATCTGGTTTTTCTTGGATACAGCGTGGGTTAACACCAATGCAAAAGACGAAAATTATGGCTCTTGGTATACCAGGAATTGGTTTTCGGACTGAAATTCGTCGTTTTTATCCTGATGGACCTGTAACTTCCCATATTCTCGGTATGGTGAATGTTGATAATCAGGGCATTGCAGGTATGGAAAAATATATTGATGATGCGGGGTTGAGTGCTTTGCGTGCCGCTGGTCTTGCTATGGAAGAATCATTAAAACAAGTTCAGCTTTCGATTGATGTGCGTGTTCAGGCAATTGTTCATGATGAACTTATTCAGGCTATGAAGCGTTATAGGGCAATTGCTGCAGGAGCTATTATTTTAAATATACATACGGGGGAAGTTTTGGCTTTGGCATCACTACCAGATTTTGATCCTGGAAATCCTATTGAAGCTTTAAAAAGTGATCGTCTCAATCGGATGACGGCAGGAGCTTTTGAAATGGGATCAATCATTAAAAGTTTTACAACTGCCATGGCTCTTGATTCCGATATTTTTCATTTAAACAGTATTATTGATGCTTCAAAGCCAATAAAAGCAAGTAGTGGGTATACTATTCATGATTTTCATGGGAAAAATCGTCCCTTAACGTTATGGGAGGTTTTTATTTATTCCTCCAATATTGGTTCTGCTAAAGAGGCATTGGCGATAGGGATTGATAAACATCGTGGTTTTTTGCAAAAACTTGGGTTACTGGATCGTCTTACAACAGAGTTGCCTGAAGTTGCCCATCCTATTGTGCCTCATCATTGGAAGGATATCCATTCTATGACGATTTCTTTTGGGCATGGTATGGCAACAACACCTTTGCAAACAGCTGTTGGGGCTGCTGCTTTAATGAATGGTGGTTGGTTAATTGCTCCGACATTTTTAAAACGTACAAAAGGACAAACGTTGCACCATGCAAAACGGGTTTTGCAGGCTAAAACAAGTCAAAATATGCGTTACCTTTATAAATTAAATAGTGATATTGGTTCTGGACGTAATGCAAAAGTCGAAGGTTATCGTGTAGGTGGTAAGACAGGAACAGCTGAAAAAGTTGAAAATGGAAAATATTCTAAAACAAAAAATTTCAATAGTTTTCTTGCTGCTTTTCCTATTGATGATCCTGTTTACGTTGTTTTAACAATTATTGATGAACCAAAGCCTGCAGAAGGACAGCGTTCAGCAACAGCGGGGATGAATGCTGGACCAATGCTTGCTAATATTGTTCGTCGCACAGCTAGTTTTCTTGGTGTAAAACCCGATTTTAAAAAAGAATATGAGCCTCTTTTAAGTAAAAAGAGCAATTCAAGTTTCGTTAAACAACGGTAAAATGAATAAAAGGTGTATCGTTATGTTGTTTGGAACAGTTTTTACAGAATGTCTTGAAGATCAGAATCTTTCTTCAATGGAAATAACAGGAATCAGTGCAGATTCTCGACAAGTCTTGCCAGGCTATGTTTTTGTCGCTGTTCAAGGAAAAAAAAGTGATGGAAGACACTATATAGATGATGCGATAAAGCGGGGTGCACGAGCAATTGTTACAGATTGTCATGCTGTTCTTGAGGATTTACCTGTTCCCATTTTACGTGTTTCTAATGTTCGTCATAGTTTAGCGTTGGCAGCTGCACGTTTTTACGGTTCTCAGCCTGAAACGGTCGTTGCTGTGACTGGTACAAGTGGTAAAACATCTGTTGTCTCTTTTATTCGGCAAATTTGGACTCATGTTGGATTTTGTGCTGCGAGTATAGGAACGGTTGGTGTTGTTTCTCCTAAACGGAATGTTTATGGTTCTCTCACAACACCTGATCCGGTTGCCTTGCACCGTCTTCTTTGTGAAATTTCTCATGAAGGTGTGACGCATGCAGCCCTTGAAGCATCTTCGCATGGGCTTGATCAAGGACGACTTGATGGAGTTCGTTTAACGGCTGGTGCCTTTACCAATTTAGGGCGAGATCACATGGATTATCACACGGGGGTAGAGGATTATTTGCGGGCTAAAATGAAGTTATTTGATACACTTTTGCCTGTATCTGCTCCTGCTTTGATTTTTGCTGATGATGTCTATTCACAAAAGGTTATTGATGTTGTTACACAAGCGCGCCGCCGTGTCTTGACAATTGGTCGTAAGGGGCAATTTATCACGATTAATCGCGTTGAACATCAACGCTCAAAACAGTGTGTTGAGTGTCGTGTGGAAAATAATATTTATACATTTGATTTGCCTTTGGCTGGAGATTTTCAGGTAGCCAATGCGCTTATGGCAGCGGGGTTAGCAATTGCAACGGGTGTTTCACCTCGTAAGGTTTTTTCTGCGCTTGAAACTTTGCAGGGGGCACCTGGGCGGTTAGAATTTGTCGGAAAGACAGAAAATAATGCGCCTGTTTATATTGATTATGCCCATAAACCAGAAGCTTTGGAGCAGGTTTTGCTTTCTGTTCGTCCCTTTACACAAGGGCGTTTGATCGTTGTTTTTGGTTGTGGAGGAGATCGTGATCAAGGAAAAAGACCTTTGATGGGAAAAATTGCGGCGGATAAAGCGGATATTGTTATTGTAACGGATGATAATCCTCGCACAGAAATGCCAGAAAAAATACGCAAGGATATTTTACAGGCAGTGCCAACAGCAATAGAGATAGCAGATCGTGGTGAGGCTATTTCTTACGCGGTGGAGCTTTTGAAAGCTGGTGATACATTAATCATTGCTGGAAAAGGTCATGAGGATGGCCAAATTATAGGGCAGACAACTTATCCTTTTTCAGATCGTCTGAAAGCGATAGAAGCTCTAGAGGACCGAAAGAAATGACAGCTTTATGGGATAAGAAAGCACTTGTTGCTGCAATTAATGGTGTTGTAATGGGAAGCATGCCAGAAACTTTTTCTGGGGTTTCCATTGATAGCCGTACTCTTGCGGAAGGTGATATTTTTTTCTGCATTAAGGGGCATCATCTTGATGGTCATGATTTTGCTGCGCAAGCTTATGAACGAGGTGCAGGCGTTCTTATCGTTGCGGAACATCGTTTGAGGGATATGAAAAAAATATCTGCTCCACTTATTGTTGTTCCTGATGTTTTGCAAGCCCTAGAAAAACTCGCACAAGCTGCACGCAAACGTTCAAGAGCTAAGATTATCGCGATAACAGGATCGGTGGGAAAAACAACGACAAAAGAAGCTTTGAAACAAGCACTTGCAACGACTGGGAACGTTCATGCGAATCTTGCTTCTTTAAACAATTGCTGGGGGGTTCCACTCACTTTAGCGCGGATGCCTATAGAGAGTGATTATGGTATCTTTGAAATTGGCATGAATCATAGAGATGAAATTCGCCCTCTGGTCAAACTGGTTTGTCCGCATGTTGCTCTCATTACGCATATTTGTGCAGGGCATATGGGTTTTTTCAAAAATCTTGAAGAAATAGCAAAGGCAAAAGCTGAAATTTTTGAAGGATTAGATGAGAAAGGCATTGCCATTTTAAATGCGGATAGTGATTTTTTTTCTTATCTCGTTCAAGAAGCAAAGAAATGCGGTGTAAAGAATATCTTAAGCTTTGGTGAGAGCAAAAATGCTGATTATCAAGCGCGAGATATACGTCTTCTAACTGATCGTTCTTCTATGATTGTACGTATTAGGGAGCGGGATAGGGAGGTTCAAATTGGTGCTCCCGGACGCCATATTGTGCAAAATAGTTTAGGGGTTATTGCTGCTTGTGATGCTATGGGAGTTGAGTTAGAGCCTGTTCTTCTTTCTTTTCGCCATTTTTCTTCTCAAAAGGGGCGAGGTGTTCGTTATCGACTGTCTTTATCAAATGGGGGTGAATTTTATCTCATTGATGAAAGCTATAATGCAAATCCTGCTTCTATGCGTGCTGCGCTTGAGCTTCTTGCTACAGGACCAGTCGGGGAAGAGGGGCGGCGAATTGCTATTTTAGGAGATATGCTAGAGTTAGGGGAGTATAGTGAAAAGCTTCATCGTGATTTAATAAAGCCAATACGTCTTTCCGGTGCTAATCCGGTTTTTCTATTTGGTGAGGCGATGAAATCTTTAGTCAGTGATTTGTCTGCTGGTGTTAAGGTTCATTATGCTGAAAATATTGAGAAAATTTTATCTCTCCTTTTAGCAGAAATTTCTTCTGGGGATCTGCTTATGGTTAAATCATCCAATAGCCTTTGTTCATCAAATATTGTGACTGCATTGCTTGACCGCTATAAAGCGGTTTCTTCATAGTTTTAAGAGGTTTTTTGTACCATGATGCTGTTTTTTTCTTCGTTTAGTGATTGGCTTCCAGGTGTGAATGTATTTCGTTATATTACTTTTCGCACGATAGCGGCTATGCTTACTTCGGGGCTCATCGTCTTTTTGTTTGGACCTAGCATCATTGCTTCTCTTAAATTGCGGCAGGGTAAGGGGCAACCGATTCGTGCGGATGGTCCTCAAACACATTTTAAAAAGGCTGGAACACCTACAATGGGTGGATTGATGATTTTAACCGGTATTGTGGTATCGGCATTTTTGTGGTGTAATTTATCGAATATTTATTTTTGGGTATCGCTATTGGTTATGCTTTCTTTTGGGGCAATTGGATTTTATGACGATTATCTTAAGGTCACAAAACAAACAGACAAAGGATTTTCTGGGAAAGCACGGTTAAGTTTGGAGTTTTGTGTTGCCGCAATTGCTGCTTTTGTCATCCTACAAATTGGCTCATCTGGATTCGCTTTGCCTTTTTTGAAAGATTATCTTATCAATTTGGGCTGGTTTTTTATTCCTTTTTCTGCTTTTGTTATTGTCGCGACGGGTAATGCGGTTAATTTGACGGATGGACTTGATGGCCTTGCTATTGTTCCTGTGATGGTTGCAGCCTTATCTTTTGCTTTGATTGCTTATCTTTCTGGTAATATGAATTTTGCTGATTATCTCCAAATCCATTATGTATCGGGAGCAGGTGAATTGGCTGTTTTACTGGGAGCTGTTGTTGGGGCAGGGCTTGGTTTTTTATGGTTTAATGCACCACCTGCAGCTATTTTTATGGGAGATACTGGTTCGTTGGCTCTTGGAGGGTTATTAGGGACTGTTGCAGTCGCTACGAAGCACGAAATTGTTTTGGCTCTTATTGGTGGGCTTTTTGTTGTGGAAGCTTTTTCGGTCGTTATTCAGGTTGGTTATTTCAAATTAACAAGAAAACGAGTGTTTCTTATGGCACCGATACATCATCATTTTGAGAAAAAAGGCTGGACTGAAAGCCAAGTCGTGATACGCTTTTGGATTATTTCAATTGTTCTTGCTCTTATTGGTCTTTCAACACTTAAATTGCGGTGAGATTTTGATTTCTGTTGCGTGTTATAAAGGACAAAAAGTTGCTTTATTTGGATTAGGAAAGTCTGGACTAGCAACGGCACAAGCATTGATGCGTGGCGGTGCAGAAGTGGTGGCGTGGGATGATAGTCCTTCAAGCGTGCAGATGGCTTTTCGGCACAATATTCCAACGCGAGATCTCCGTTATGAAGATTGGTCAGAATTTGTTGCATTGATTGTAGCTCCTGGAGTTCCTTTAAATTATCCTCAACCCCATTGGGTTGTTGAAAAAGCACGAAAAAAAAATATAGAAATTATCGGTGATATTGAATTATTTGTTCGTGCGCGCCAGCATTTTTTACAGCATTATGGTTTTTGTGACCAAGATGTTCCTTTCATTGCGATTACGGGGACGAATGGAAAGTCAACCACAACGGCTTTACTTGCGCATTTGTTGGAAAAAATGGGTTATGATGTGCAGGTGGGGGGGAATATCGGAAAGGCAATATTGACGCTTAAGCCATTTGTTAAAAAACGTATCTATGTGATTGAATGTTCATCATTTCAAATTGATCTTACACCCTCTCTTCAGCCGACCATTGGACTTTTATTGAATTTAACACCTGATCATATTGATCGACATGGGAGTTTTGCCTGTTATGTGCAAACCAAAAGGCATCTGATTGCTCAGGCTTCACAGGCTTTTATTTCAGTTGATGATGCAGCTTGTAGGGTTTTATATCAACAGTTGCTTCATGAAGGGAAGAAAATTGGGGCAATTTCCAAGGATCATTTTGTTGAAAATGGTTTTTATGCAGATGGGACTAAGCTCTTTGCTGTTTATCAAGGACAGCGTCATATGCTTGCAGATCTGACGTCTATGACTGCTTTGCGCGGACGTCATAATGCGCAAAATGCCCTTATGGCATTAGCAACGTTGCAGGCTTTAAAAATAACCGATCCTTCTATGAACAAGCATTTAGCAAGTTATAAAGGGCTGGATCATCGTATGCAGCAGGTGCGTAAAATGGGGGCGGTTTTGTTTATCAATGACAGCAAGGCGACTAATGCAGATGCAACAGCTCCTGCGCTTTCCACCTTTAATGATATTTTTTGGATTGTTGGGGGACAGGCAAAAAAGGGAGGAATAGAGTCTCTTAGAGAATTTTTTCCTAAAATTCGTAAAGCCTATTTGATTGGGAGCGCGGCGGAAGAATTTGCTCGCACTATTGGATCTGCTTTTCCCTTTTCTATGAGCTTAACTTTGAAAAATGCGGTGCGTGAAGCAGCTGTTGACGCAATGGGTTGTAAGGAAAAAGAGGTGACGGTTCTTTTGTCACCTGCTTGTGCAAGTTATGACCAATTTAAAAATTATGAAATGCGAGGCGAAGAATTTGTCTCTTTTGTGATGCAGTTACAATAAAAAAATCATCAGTTATAAAAAAATATTTTTGCGTTAAGACTCCAGAATCTTTTTTTGTGTAATTTAGTTTTTAAAGTGTTTGTTAAATAGGCTGGGGAACCATATCACTTTGAGATAATTTATAAAATGGATAAGGTGGATACCATGGTTACGCGTGCAGATAGAGATCCAATTGCTAATTGGTGGTGGACGATTGATCGCTCTATCTTTGCAGCTTGTTTAATTTTAATGGGAATTGGTATTATGCTGTCTTTTGCTGCCAGCCCTATTATTGCAAAAAAAATCGGAATTGCTGATAGTTTTTATTTTGTTCGGTGGCATATCATTTTTAGCATTTCAGCATTTTTTACGATGGTTACCATTTCCTTTTTTTCGCTTTCTAATATTCGTCGTTTATGTGCTCTTTTGCTCATTGTAACGCTTGCTCTTATGGTTGCAACCTTATTTTGGGGTCCAGAATTAAAGGGAGCACGGAGGTGGATTCTACTATTTGGTTTTTCTGTACAGGCTTCAGAGTTTATGAAGCCAGCTTTTGTGGTTATGTCCGCTTGGCTTTTTTCAGAACAGATACGCAGGAGGGGAATTCTGGGTTATACGTTAGCGATTCTACTTTATGCCATTTGTTGTGTGCTTCTGGTTTTGCAGCCTGATATTGGACAAACAGTTTTAATAAGTGCAACATGGGGGGGGCTATTTTTTATTGCTGGTGTACCTCTTACCATTATTTTTCTCTTTCTCATTTTAGGCGTTGTAGGAATTATTTTAGCTTATCTTTTTCTGCATCATGTGCGCGAGCGTATCAATGGTTTTTTGACAGGTGAAGGGGATACGTTTCAAGTGGATGTAGGACGTGAGGCTATTTTGAATGGTGGTTGGTTTGGGCAAGGCCCTGGGGAGGGAACAGTAAAACGTATCATTCCTGATAGCCATACAGATTTTGTATTTTCCGTTGCTGCTGAAGAATATGGTATTATTCTTTGTTTATTAATTATGATGCTTTTTGGCTTTATCGTTATGCGTTCATTGTATATAGCCATGAATACACGTGATTCCTTTATACGTCTTGGTATTACTGGCATAGCAATGATGATTGGCTTTCAATCAGCGATTAATATGGCCGTTAATCTTCACTTAATTCCTCCAAAAGGCATGACATTGCCTTTTATTTCTTATGGTGGTTCTTCGATGGTGGCGATTGCGTTTTCAATGGGCATTTTGCTCAGTTTAACACGTCGTTGGCCAGAAGCACGCCTTTCAGCTTTTTCTTCCTCTTCTGTCTTGGATACCCCTTATGAATGATAAAAAAGTTATTGTTTTGGTGGCTGGTGGTACAGGTGGACATCTTTTTCCTGCTGAAGCCCTTTCTGTTGAATTAAGGCAGCGTGGATATGATGTTCATTTAATAACAGATGAAAGAGCACGACCTTTTGTTCGGTGCTTTGATGAAGAGCATATTCATATCGTTTCATCGGCAACATTTACACGACGCCATCCTTTTGCTCTGATAAAGACGTTTTGGTCTTTGCTAAGGGGTATGGGGCAATCGTTGGCGTTGTTTTATAAATTACGTCCTGTTCTTGTTGGAGGATTTGGGGGGTATCCGAGCTTTCCTCCTCTTTTTATTGCGGCCTTAACGAGGCGTGTAACATTTATTCATGAACAAAATGCTGTTATGGGGCGTGCCAATCGGATGTTGGCAATTTTTGTGCGTGCAATCGCTGGTGGTTTGTTGTCGCCAAATGGCGCTTATGCTCATAAAATACTTTTGACGGGGAATCCTGTCCGTGAGGCTGTGTTGAAGGCGGGCAAAATTCCTTATCATCCCTCAACTGGTGAAGAGCCATTTCATTTTTTGATTTTTGGAGGTAGCCAAGGGGCTTCTGCTTTTTCACATATTGTTCCAGAAGCTATTGCTTTATTCGATGATAAAAACCGTAAACGTTTACGAATTGTGCAGCAAGTTCGAGGTGAAGCAGAAGGGTTGATCAAAATCTATCGTGATATGGGCGTACAAGCAGAGGTAGCTCCTTTTTTTGATGATATGGCTGAACGTATGGCACATGCCCATTTTATTTTGTCGCGCGCTGGGGCTTCATCTGTTTGTGAGATAGCGGTGATTGGTAGACCTGCTTTGCTTGTTCCCTATCCCCATGCTTTAGATCATGATCAGGCTGCCAATGCAGCTCTGCTTGCTCGTGTAGGTGGTGCGCAAATTGTATCAGAAAAAGATTTAAATGCACAAAAGCTTTCTTCTCTTTTAATGCACGCTTGTTGTGCGCCCCATTTATTAGAAAAACAAGCGCTTGCTGCAAAAAAAGTTGGGCAACCTCATGCAACCAGTTGCCTTGCTGATATGGCTGAATCCTTAATTGCAGGGCGATTGTTGTCAGATATAAAAGAGGAGCTTTTTAATGAAAATGCCACTTGATATAGGTGTTATCCATTTTATCGGAATTGGGGGGATCGGTATGAGTGGAATTGCGGAGGTTTTTTATAATCTTGGCTATAAAGTTCAAGGGTCAGATCAAGTTGAGAGTGCAAATGTTGAACGTTTGCGGAGAAAAGGAATTAACGTTCATATAGGTCATTGTGCTGAAAATTTAGGGAATGCAGAGGTTGTTGTTTTTTCTACTGCCGTTAAAAAAACAAATCCTGAGTATATTGCTGCAAAGGAAAGACATTTACCGCTTGTCAGACGTGCAGAAATGCTAGCGGAGCTGATGCGGTTTCGGCGTGCAATTGCGGTGGGTGGTACACATGGTAAAACAACGACCACATCAATGGTCGCAGCTCTTCTTGATGCTGGTCATTTTGATCCAGTGGTGATTAATGGCGGTATTATTAATGCTTATGGTACGAATTCTCGTACAGGAGATGGCGATTGGATGATTGTTGAAGCTGATGAAAGTGATGGTACATTTTTAAAGCTGCCTGCTGATATTGCTGTTATTACTAATATTGACGCTGAGCATTTAGATCATTATGGAAGTTTTGATGCTGTGCGTGAGGCTTTTCGGCAATTCGTAGAAAATGTTCCTTTTTATGGTTTTGCTGTTTTGTGCCTTGATCATCCAGAGGTTCAGTCATTGGCAGGCCGTATTGATGATCGTTGGGTGATTACTTATGGTGCAAATCCACAAGCGGATGTTCGTTTTCTTAATCTTTCGATGGATGGTCAAAAAACGCATTTTGATGTTCTTGTTCGCTCACGCAAAACAGGAAGAAAAATTGAGTTGAAAAATTTGCTTTTGCCCATGGCAGGACAGCATAATGTTGCTAATGCAACGGCGGCGATTGCTATTGCGCATGAACTAGGCATTTCAAATGAAGCTATAAAAAGGGGCTTAGCAGAATTTGGCGGAGTAAAACGGCGTTTTACGCGAACAGGAAGTTGGCGGGGTATTGAAATATTTGATGATTATGGACATCATCCTGTTGAAATAAAGGCTGTTTTGCGTGCAGCACGTGAGAGTGCAAAAGGGCGTGTTATTGCGATTGCACAACCCCATCGGTATTCACGTTTGTATCATTTATTTGATGATTTTTCTGCTTGTTTTAATGATGCAGATACAGTGTTGATTACGCCCGTTTATGCGGCTGGTGAAGAGCCTATAGTTGGATTTGGTGCTCAAGAATTGGTAGAGCATATTAAAATGGCGGGTCATCGTGATGTGCGCTTGATACATAGTCTGGAAGATGTCGTGTCTCTTGTCTCAAAATTTGCTCAGGCAGAGGATTATGTTGTTTTTCTTGGTGCTGGCAATATCACACAATGGGCTTGTGCGTTGCCTCATCAATTAGCGGTATTGGATGGTCATGGTAAATTTTCAGCACATTGATGGTGAGGCGCTATTGGCGCAATTGCAACCGCTGTTGGGTGGCGTGAGAGGCAAACTTACACCTAATGTTGAAATGCGTAAGGTAACGTGGTTTCGCACGGGCGGGTTGGCAGAGCTTTTTTATCAGCCTGTTGATGAACAAGATTTGGCTCTCTTTCTTCAAAATTTGCCTGAATTTGTTCCTGTAACAATTGTCGGTATCGGTTCTAATCTTCTGGTGCGTGACGGTGGCGTTCCTGGTGTTGTGATTCGTCTTTCGCCAAAAAATTTTGGGCAAGTGCAGCAAGTTTCTCCAAAAGGCTTTTTAGTTGGTGCTGGTACGGCAGATAAACATTTAGCTGCTGCCGCTTTAAAGGCAGAAATTGCAGGTTTTCATTTTTATCATGGTATTCCTGGTGCTCTTGGAGGAGCTCTCAAAATGAACGCGGGTGCGAATGGTATTGAAACCGCAGCGCGTGTTGTTGAGGTCTATGCGCTGGATCGTAAAGGGCAACGTCATATCTTGAGTTTGAAAGATATGCATTATTCCTATCGCCATTGTGATATTCCTAAAGATTTTATTTTTACAGCTGCTTTATTGGAAGGAAAACTTGGTAATAAAGATGATATTCGTGCTGCTATGGATGAAGTTTCCCTCCACAGAGAAACAGTACAACCCATTCGTGAAAAGACAGGAGGATCAACTTTCAAAAATCCTGAGAATGGATCTGCGTGGCGCGTGATTGATGAAGCAGGGTGTCGTGGTTTACGGATTGGTGGCGCTCAAATGAGTGAAATGCACTGTAACTTTATGATTAATACAGGGCAAGCAACAGGATATGATCTTGAAGCATTGGGAGAAACAGTGCGTGCGCGTGTTTTTGCAAATTCAGCCCACCTTTTACAGTGGGAAATAGAGCGTATCGGTCAATTTGAGCGTGGTCGAAGTGTTTCTCCTTTTGATCCATTTCATTGATTTATTGTTCACTAAAAAAGTGCAAATAAAAAATTGAGTCATTTCAAAGAGATAATAAAAAATTTCTATTAAGAATCAATAAATTAACAAAGAATCTCTTGCATCAGGCTTTTGAGTCTGATTCATTATGCAAAATGCTAGGTTATTGATTCGCAAGGATAAACCTTGTTTTTTCTGTATGTGGTGCTGATGTATTTTATATAGACTACATATAGTATGCGAAAGAGGGTGATTTATTATGAGAGATAAACATATAGCTGTGTTAATGGGAGGTTTTTCTTCTGAACGGTCTGTAAGTTTATCTTCAGGGGCGGCTTGTGCTGATGTTCTAGAGCTGCAGGGGTATCGCGTGAGCCGCGTGGATGTTGACGCTCATATTGCTTCTGTTCTTGAACAGTTACAGCCCGATATTGCCTTCAATGCATTGCATGGTCCATTTGGTGAAGATGGCCGGATCCAGGGGATTCTTGAATATTTAAAAATTCCTTATACCCATTCTGGTGTGATGGCATCCGCTTTGGCAATGGATAAGGGACGTGCAAAAATTATCGTTGAAAATGTTGGGGTTTGTGTTGCTCCTTCTCGTATCATGAGCCGCTTTGCTTTGGGGCAAACGCATCCCATGGAGCCTCCTTATGTAATTAAACCTGTGTGTGAAGGATCAAGTTTTGGTGTTGTTATTGTCCAGGAAAATGCAGCAGCACCGCCGCATAGTATTGGGGGAGCTGAGTGGGGGTATGCTGATGAGGTGATGATTGAAAAATATATTCCTGGTCGTGAATTGACTTGTGCTGTTTTGGGGAATGAAGTGCTGGATGTGTGTGAAATTCTTCCCGATAAACACTTTCCATTCTACGATTATGACTCGAAATATAAAACGGGTGGTTCTCTTCACATTTGTCCTGCACAGCTTTCACTAAATATTTACCAAAGTGTGCAAAGAATGTCTTTAGCAGCCCATCAGGCGATAGGGTGTCGAGGTGTTAGCCGTTCTGATTTTCGTTTTGATGAGAAAACGGGAGAATTGGTTTGGCTTGAAATTAATACGCAACCCGGTATGACATCGACGTCTCTTCTTCCTGATATTGCAAAAGCGAGCGGCCGTACTTACGGCGATATTGTTCAATGGATGGTGGAGGACGCATCATGTATGCGTTGAATGTTAATAAAACAAATGTTCCGATGGAGGTGCTTTCAGTGCCGGCTTTGCCACGTCTTTATCGTCGTTTTCTCCGGTTTATGTTTGAGTTTGTTTTTGTCAATATTCATATTCCACGCCATTTCGGCTCTTTTGCTGTTGTATGGTTTTTCTTTGTTACGGCTTTTTATGGACTTTCATCAAGTGGTCAGATGGCTGTGATCGTAAACACGATCATATTGGATAGTAGTTTTGTGGTCACTCATGTCGATATAAGCGGTAATAAGCGCTTGACAAAGCAGGATATTTTTAAAATTTTAAAACTTGACGTTGCGCCTTCTATATTCACTTTTGATGTTGAAAGAGCACGTTCTCTTTTGGAAAAACAGGCTTGGGTGCAATCGGCTAATGTTCAGAAAATTTATCCCAATAGAATGCGCATTTCCATTGTGGAGCGTGAACCCTATGCTATTTGGCAACATGATAGCATAGTGGATATTGTTGATAATACAGGTCGTGTCATTGTGCCCTTTAAAGGAGAAATTGTTCGGAATTTACCTCTTGTGGTTGGGCAGGGTGCACAAAATGCTGCTAAAGTGTTTATTCAAGCGCTGTCAGTCTATCCGGAAGTATATGATCGTATTCGTGCTTTTGTGCGGGTAGGTGATCGACGTTGGGATCTTGTTTTGGATAATGGAATGCGCGTTATGTTGCCTGAAAATGGTGCCCTTGAAAGGCTTTCTTCTCTTGTTTCGTCCGGTACAATGCAAGATCTTTTATCTCGCGATATTCTTAGTGTTGATTTACGTCTTGCTGATCGAATTACTGTTTCTTTATCAGATGAAACATTGGAGCGTTATCACGCTACTGTAGAAGAAGAAGAACGTATTTTAAAGGCACGAAAGGCAGGGAACCCATGATGTTGCTTAGATCACATCATCTGGGAGGGCGTAAGACACGTTTTTTAACGGTTCTTGATGTCGGTTCAAGTAAGATTGTTTGTTTTATTGCTTGTTTGCGTCCTTTGAAGCATGCGCACTATTTACATGGTCGTACACATTCTACGGAAATTCTAGGCTTTGGAGTGCAGCGTTCACGCGGTATTAAATCCGGTGTTGTCATGGATATGTTTGCAGCAGAACAATCAATAAGATTGGCTGTTGATGCGGCAGAAAAAATGGCTGGTTTGGTGGTGGATTCAGTGATTGTGAATTTTTCCTCAAGTCGATTACAAAGTGCTTTGATTAATGGAAAAGTCCATTTGAATGGTCGTGAAGTCACCAAGCGTGATATGCGTATGGCCTTTTCAGATGTTTCACGTAAAGCTTTTGATGCTGAACGTCATGTTATGCACTCAGTTCCAGTTTCTTATGTATTGGATGGAGATAAAGGAATTTCTGATCCTATTGGCATGGCAGGGGAAACATTTGGGGTTGACGTGCATGTGGTAACAGCTGAAACAGCGTCTTTGCGTAATTTAGAAACTTGTATTAATCGTGCACATTTGAGTGTTGAAGCAATGGTTGCTACTCCCTTTGCAAGTGGTCTTGCTGTCTTGATGAATGATGAGGCGCATTTAGGGGCTGCATGTATTGATTTTGGTGGTGGAACAACAACATTTTCAGTGTTTTTTGAAGGAAAATTTATTCATGCGGATGCTCTTGCTGTTGGGGGGCATCATGTCACTCTTGATGTTGCGCGCGGATTTTCTATGTCTCTAACAGAGGCGGAACGGTTAAAAGTTGTTTATGGTTCAGCACTTTTAACAAGTGCCGATGAGCGGCAAATGATTAATGTAGCAGAAATTGGGAGTGAACAGCGTGAAACTCAATATCCTCGCGCGGTTCTTGGGCGTATCATTCGTGCGCGTGTTGAAGAAATTTTAGAAATGGTCCGTGATTGTTTAAATCGTTCTGGTTTTGGTCACATCATTGGTAAACGTGTTATTTTGACTGGGGGAGCAAGCCAGTTAACAGGATTGCCAGAAATGGCACGTACTATATTGGGAAGAAATGTTCGTATCGGGCGGCCTTTAGGTATTTCGAGGCTTCCTTCTCTTGCAAAAGGGGCGGCGTTTACATCTGCTGTTGGGTTGTTAATTTATCCGCAATTGGTGGGTTTTGAAGAAAAAACAATGCAGGCGGCAGGAAATCATTTATCGATGGGCACGCGTGGGTATTTTCAGCGTGTCGGTCAGTGGTTGCGTGAGAGTTTTTAGTTAAGTCTAGTTGGATAAATTTCATCGCTTTGGCTTGCGGTGTCTTATGAGAAGGAAAAGAAAATGACGATTAATCTGCATCGGCCAGATATCGCGGAATTGAAGCCACGCATTACCGTTTTTGGTGTTGGAGGTGGTGGCGGGAATGCCGTGAATAATATGATAAATGCTGGTCTTCAGGGAGTTGACTTTGTTGTTGCAAATACGGATGCACAGGCTTTGGCTATGTCAAAAGCTGAACGTGTTATCCAACTTGGGGCAGCTGTGACAGAAGGTTTGGGTGCTGGTGCTTTACCGGAAGTTGGACAAGCGGCGGCAGAGGAATGTATTGATGAAATTATTGATCATCTTGCAGACTCTCATATGGTTTTCATTACTGCTGGTATGGGGGGAGGAACTGGAACAGGGGCTGCTCCCGTTGTTGCTCGCGCAGCGCGTGAAAAAGGTATTTTGACTGTTGGTGTTGTGACAAAGCCGTTTCAGTTTGAAGGCGCACGTCGTATGAAAACGGCAGAGGCTGGTATTGAAGAATTACAAAAGTCTGTCGATACATTGATTGTTATTCCCAATCAAAATCTTTTCCGTATTGCAAATGATAAGACAACGTTTGCTGATGCTTTTGCTATGGCTGACCAAGTGCTTTATTCTGGTGTTGCTTCCATTACGGATTTGATGATTAAAGAGGGTTTGATTAACCTTGATTTTGCTGATGTTCGCTCTGTTATGCATGAAATGGGTCGAGCCATGATGGGAACGGGTGAGGCATCTGGTGATGGACGTGCTTTGGCTGCGGCTGAAGCTGCTATTGCAAACCCATTGTTGGATGATACCTCTATGCGTGGGGCGCGTGGTTTACTGATTTCTATTACGGGTGGTCGTGATATGACTCTTTTTGAGGTTGATGAAGCTGCTAATCGTATTCGTGAAGAAGTGGATGCTGATGCGAATGTGATCTTTGGCGCTATTGATGATGAGTCATTGGAAGGTGTTATTCGTGTTTCTGTGGTTGCCACCGGTATTGATCGTGAAGTTAGTGATGTGGTTCAGTCCTCTCATCCTCAGATTCAAAGGCCTGCTTCTTCAATGCGCAAGAGCGATCCTGGAACGTCACACAGTTCTTTTCATGTTCAGTCATCGCCACTGCGTTCTGAGTCAATGGTAGAAGTGATCGAATCACTTGAAATAGAGAAGGGTAAATCAACCGGAGAACAGTTCCGTCCCAAAAGTCAAATTTTTGCACAGCCTACAGAAGCAATGACGACACGAAGTGCGACGAATGCTGTTGCGTATGGTTCAAATGCTGTTCAGGAACAGAGATCAAATGTGCCTCGTATGCAAGTAAGTCGTGGTTCTCAACCTGCTATGACAGCTCCCGTGAGTATGGAGGCAACAGCGCATGTTCTTGATGAGATGACAGGGGTTGTGAAGCAAAAAGAAAAGCTAGTGCAACCAAAACAAATGCAACAAATGCAAGCGCGCGCTCCAATGCGTATGCCTGAGTTAAAGGATTTTCCTCCTGTTGCTCATGGACAAAGTCAAAGAACATCTGTGACTGATCAAGGTCCTCGTAATCTTTGGCAGCGTTTGAAACAGAGCTTGACGCATCGTGAAGAAGCAGAGCCAGAAGCAAGGCTGGAGCCTGCTGTTAGATCGTCTCAGCAGCAAGAGTCTCATGTTTACAATAAAAATTCTCAGGCGCTTTCTCAAGATGCTTCTGTTTATGTTCCACGTCGTTCTGGTGAGCTGCACCCTCAGGTACCACAAGATCAGCGTACTTTTATAAGTGAAGAAGATCAGTTGGAAATACCAGCATTTTTACGTCGTCAAGCAAATTAATTGATGAAAAATGAGGCAAAGTAAGAAAATTTATTACCTCTTTGATGATCAGTCAAAAATTATACAGTAAAATATATTGCTGTTTTTTGGATAAAATACTTTGTTTTTAAAAAAACCGCTTAATTATAAGCGGTTTTTTTTACTATTTACTATGAATATTTTTTATAGTTTTATAAGTTTTGTTAAAAGATGTAAAAGCAATTTAGTAAAATAATATGATGAATTTGGTGCCAAAATATCAGTCTACTCTTAAAAAAGCAGTAACATTTAAGGGGATTGGCGTTCACAGTGGCTGTTTGTCAGTGGTAAAGGTTTGTCCAGCGGATGTTGGGTGTGGTATTATTTTTAAGCGTTGTGGATTAGACGGAACAGAGAAAATATTTCAAGCCCATGCATCCCAAACAGGAGAAACTGAATTATCAACGGTACTTGGAGATGGAGATGTAAGGGTTGAAACAATTGAACATTTGATGGCAGCAATTACTGCTTATAATTTGGATAATCTTATTATTGAAGTGTCACATAATGAGATTCCTATTTTGGATGGTTCAGCGTGGCTATATTGCCAAGCTTTTGAAGACGTTGGCATTGTACAGCAAAATGCGTTGCGTTCTTATTTCATTATAAAAAAACCGTTGCGGGTTGAAGGAGCTCATGGTGTTGCAGAGCTTTTGCCATTCGATGGACGTCGTTTTGATATAACGATCTCTTTTCCTTCTTCTGCTATTGGTAAACAACATTTCAGTTTTGATCTTACCACACGAGGATTTAGAGATGATTTGTCACGTGCGCGCACTTTTGGTTTTATCAAAGACGTGGAAAAATTAAGGCTTTCTGGAAAGGCGAGAGGCGCTTCTTTGGAAAATTCTCTTGTTATCGACCTTAATGATAAAATTTTAAATCCCGGTGGTCCTTATTGGGAAAATGAATGTGTTCGGCACAAGATGCTTGATGCGATTGGTGATACTGCTTTGCTTGGGGCGCCTTTTATTGGATTATTTCGTTCTTATTGTAGTGGACATAGAATTAATGCGCAATTGGTGAAGGCTGTTTTGGCAGACGAATCACATTACGAAAAAAGCTTTTTAGAGAAAGAGTAAAAAAATTGACAAGATTTTTTTATCGTTTATTTGATTTTTAAGGGGATGATTGACCTAAACTGCTAAATTGGTTATGTGGATTTTGAAGTGATATGGTATAAGACCTTTTATAACTTGTTTTTGCTACAAGGTGATATTCTGTGGAGGCCGGAAAAACTATGAAAAAATCTCATGTGTGCATTGGAAATATGACATATAGAAAATCTAACATTGTACGCAAGATATTGGGGGTGGTGCTTTTGGGAAGCACCTGTATGTTGGCGGGATGCCTCTTTAAAGAGAAAAATACCCTTGATCCATCTGCTTATGTTTTGAAAATAGAGCCACCAGATGTTTTATATAATCAGGCGCTTGCTAGCCTTGAGAGTGGGAAGCTTGGGGATGCATCAAAGAAGTTTTTGAAGATTGAAAAGCAGTATGCTTATACAGACTGGGGGCGTAAATCTTTAGTCATGGGGGCTTTTACTAATTATCGACTCGGAAAGTATGATGATTCAATTAGTATGGCTCAACGCTATATTACTCTTTATCCAGGGTCGACTGACTCGGCTTATGCGTACTATATTATTGGTCTTTCTTCTTTCCGTCGGATTCCTGATGTTACGCGTGATCAACGTGATACGAAACGCGCTATTGCTGCTATGCAGCTCCTTATAGAGCGTTATCCTAATTCTGAATATGTCAAGGATGCTAAGGATAAAATACGTTTTGGGCGCGAACAGCTGGCTGGCAAAGAAATGCAGATTGGTCGTTATTATGAAGAGGGGCGGCGCTACCTTGCGGCAAGTAGACGGTTTCGTACCGTGGTTGAAGAGTATTCCGATACAAATCAAATTGAAGAAGCGCTTTTCCGCTTGACTGAGGTTAATCTTGCTCTCGGCTTAACTGCGGAAGCACAGACGGCAGCAGCTATTTTAGGACGTAACTATCCCAAAAGTGAGTGGTATAAGTTTTCTTATAATCTCTTGCAGAAGAATAAAATGTCGCCACGCGAGCATAAATCTTCTTGGATATCAAATGCTTTAGGTGGTGATAAGAAGAGGGTACGTTGATTCTCTATGCTGGTACAGCTTTCGATTCATAATATTGTTTTGATCGAAACGCTCGATATTCATTTTACGGCGGGGTTGACGGTTTTAACTGGAGAAACAGGTGCGGGGAAGTCCATTCTCCTTGATGCTTTATCACTTGCTCTAGGGGGGCGGGGTGATGCTTCGCTTGTGCGTCATGGTGCTGAGCGCGGGCAGGTCACAGCTGTTTTTGATGTGCCTGTTTCACATCCTGCACGTCAACTTATTCGTGAGAATGGTCTTGATGATGAGGGTGATATTATTTTACGACGTGTGCAATCAAGTGATGGACGCAGCCGTGTTTTTATTAATGATCAGGTGTCTAGTGTTGCATTGATGCGGAGTGTTGGCCGTTTGCTGGTTGAAATCCATGGACAACATGATGATCGTGCGCTTGTTGATGTTGCTACACATCGCCAATTATTAGATGCCTTTGGTGGTCTTGAGGATGAAGTGGAAAATTTGCGTCAGTGTTATTACACATGGCGTGAATTTGAGGAGCGTTTGCAACGGCAGCGTCTTAAAGTAGAGAGTGCTGTACGTGAGGTTGATTATCTTCGTGCGTGTGTAGAAGAGCTTGAAAAGCTTGATTTTAAAGTTGGTGAAGAGGATACTCTTTCTCTTCGTCGTGCCGATATGCTTAAATTAGAAAAAATAGCGACGGATATTAAAGAAGCGGATGATCTTTTAACGGGTCAAAAATCACCAATCCCAGTGCTTTCTAATTTGGTGAGGCGTTTGGAGCGGAAAATTCCTGAGGCACAAGAGCTTATTGCACCAGTAGTGAAATCTATTGATGAGGCATTGCATGCACTTGCAACAGCGCAAGAAGGTATTGAGACGGCAATACGAGCATTAGATTTTGAACCTGATGAATTGGAACGAATAGAAGAGCGTCTTTTTTCTCTTCGGGGTTTTGCTCGTAAATATCAAGTTTCTGCGGATGAATTGGTTCAGTTACGCGATAAGATGGATGCTGAATTAGCTGATTTTGAAGAGGCTCAGACTATATTGACACGTTTTGAAGATGAAGCAAAACAAGCACAAAAAAATTATGATATGTTAGCACAAGCGTTGTCAATAAAACGTCAAGAGGTTGCAAAGCACTTGTCTGAAAGCGTGATGACTGAGTTACCGGCATTGAAATTAGAGAGGGCTGAATTTATTGTTGAAATGCAAAGTGATATCGAAAAGCGGAGTGCAGAGGGATGTGATCGTATTGAATATTGGGTGCGAACAAATCCTGGAACACGTGCTGGACCAATGCTTAGTGTGGCTTCTGGCGGTGAATTGTCTCGTTTTTTGTTGGCATTAAAAGTTGTTTTATCTGATCGAGGATCAGCTCCGACGCTGATCTTTGATGAAATTGATACAGGCGTTGGGGGTGCTGTTGCAGCTGCTATTGGGCAACGGTTGCAACGCTTATCAGAACATGTTCAGGTTTTCGCTATTACGCATGCTCCACAGGTTGCATCGAAAGCGCATGGTCATTTTCTTATTTCAAAAATTGAGAGTCATGATAAAGGACGCTTTGTTACTGCTATTCATAAAATGGAAGAGCATGAACGTGCAGAAGAAATTGCTCGTATGTTGGCAGGAGAACAGATTACTGAAGAAGCGCGTGCAGCGGCTCAAAAGCTTCTAGCATGAAGGTAATTAGTCAGCGATAAAAATACTGGAAAGCTTGTATTTATTGAGATTCACTTTATGAGGAGGCGCGGAGATCATCCTTGTGGCAGTGCTCGTAATTTGGAATAGATTTTATGAACAAAGATGCAGATAAAAATCTCACAGCTGTTGAAGCAGAAAGTGAATTAGAGTGGTTGGCAAAAGAGATTGCACGTCATGATGTGCTTTATAATCGTGATGATCAGCCTGAAATTTCTGATGCAGAATATGATGCTTTGCGCCGCCGTAATGCAGAAATTGAAGCTCTTTTTCCAGAGCTTATTCGTGTTGATTCTCCTTCACATAAAATTGGGGCACCAATTTCTGAAAAGTTTGAAAAATCTGTTCATGCACAGCCAATGCTTTCACTGGATAATGCGTTTAGCTCTGAAGATGTTACTGAATTTGTTGAGCGCATTCGTCGTTTTTTACGGCTTCCAGCAACACAGGTGTTGGAAATAACAGCGGAGCCAAAAATTGATGGTTTATCTTTGTCTTTACGCTATGAAAAGGGGCGGCTTGTGGGGGCGGCAACGCGTGGGGATGGAACTGTCGGTGAAAATGTGACGGCAAATGCCCGAACCATTGCTGATATTCCACAAGTTTTGCAAGGTGATTTTCCTGATATAATTGAGGTGCGTGGTGAAGTTTATATGGGGCGGGAGGATTTCCAAGCACTTAATATCAGCCAACAAGAGAAGGGCAAGTTAATCTTTGCCAATCCTCGAAATGCGGCAGCTGGTTCACTCCGTCAGCTTGATTCACGGATAACCGCTAGCAGAAAGCTTCAATTTTTTGCTTATGCTTGTGGTGAGGTGAGTGAAATATTGGCAGAAAGTCAAATGGAGATGATGAAAAAGCTAAAAGAATATGGCTTTGTTATCAATCCATTAACAAAAGCCTTTAAGACGTTAGAAGAAATTATTTCTTATTATCACGATATCGAAGAATGCCGTCATTCTTTAAGCTATGATATTGATGGGATTGTTTATAAGGTTAATGATTTGATGCTCCAAAAGCGCTTGGGGTTTGTTTCTCGTTCGCCGCGTTGGGCAATCGCGCATAAATTTCCAGCAGAAAAAGCGATAGCGCTTTTGAAAGATATTGACATTCAAGTTGGTCGCACGGGAGCTTTGACACCTGTTGCACGTCTTACGCCTATTACTGTTGGTGGAGTGGTGGTGACCAATGCTAGTTTGCATAATGAGGATTATATTAAGGGAATTGGTCATAAAGGAGAGCCTATTCGTGAAGGACGTGACATCCGTGTAGGCGATAGCGTGATTGTACAACGTGCTGGTGATGTGATCCCTCAAGTTATTGATGTTATTATTGAAAAACGCCCGAAAGATGCTGCTGTCTTTATTTTTCCTCATTTGTGTCCAGCTTGTGGGAGTCATGCTGTTCGTGAAGTGGGAGAAGCCGTGCGTCGCTGTACAGGGGGGCTTATTTGTCCTGCACAGGCGATTGAGCGTATTCGTCATTTTGTTGCGCGCAATGCTTTTGATATTGAGGGCTTGGGTAAAAAACAGGTAGAGTTTTTTTTCTATGCTCAAGATGAAGCGCTTTGTATTCATACACCCGCCGATATTTTTACTTTAGAACGTCGCCAAGAAAAATCTTTGATACGTTTAGAAAATATAGAAGGTTTTGGTACTGTTTCAGTTCGCAAATTGTATGATGCCATTAATGCACGTCGCGAAATTCCTTTAAGCCGTTTTTTGTTTGCATTGGGGATTCGTCATGTTGGAGAGGTGAATGCACGCCGCCTTGCGCGTACTTATAAAAATTATACAGCTTTTGAAACTGCGGCTATGGGAGCACTTATGCCATGTGATAAGGCAAATGAAAAAGGCAATGAAGCTTGGATGGAGCTTACCAATATCGAAGGAATTGGACCACAGGTAGGGAGCGCAATTGTTGATTTTTATCAAGAAGCGCATAATCGTGAGGTTTTGTCTGTTTTACTTGAAGAAGTAACTCCTCTTGATGAAGAGCCTATCACGACAGCTTCTTCCCCAATAGCGGAGAAGACAATTGTTTTTACAGGAACTTTGGCGCATATGTCACGCGATGAAGCAAAAGCATTGGCAGAGCGATTAGGGGCCAAAACATCTGGTTCACTTTCTAAAAAAACAGATCTTCTTGTTGCAGGACCTGGAGCGGGCTCCAAATTGGCTAAAGCTGAAGAATTAGGTGTTGAGGTTATCGATGAAGAGACTTGGCTACAGTTGATTGAGGAACATGATGTTTAGAGGGCGTTTTCTAGAAGATGCGTATGCTGTTTGTATGGTTATCTCTCTTACATTTTGGGGGGCTGGAATCAAAAAGTGGATAATAGGGATTGTTTTTTTGCAAAAATAGAGCGCCATATATTTTGATATTTATTAAGTGATTAAAAAACGTTGAATTTAAATATTAAACTTAAACTCTTATGATTAAGAATATACAAGGTTATTATTAGTAAAAGATATACGTTATCACTGTGAAGCAAGGTAAAAATTGTAACTAAATATGCAGAACTTTTGAATTTAAACGGCGTAATAAGCTGGTTATAATAGGCATTTTAGAAATGAGACGCGGAGGATTACAAAATATAATGAAAATTTCTATATAGCAGAATAAGGCTATAACTCATGTGAAGATGGTGGAGGATAGTTGATAAGCATTATCTGTTACAAGTGTATTCCGTTCTGTTTCAGTTTGGGAAGAGCTTTTATCCTATCGGCAAAAAAACTTGAAGTATTTTATAGAAGCATTTTTTGTGATTGCTGATGGTAAATACGCACTTCTCTCTTTAAAAGAGAAGGGTGTGGTGTTTTTATAAGAAGCGTTAGAAGATATTTGTGTTGCCTCATTTAAAGGGGTAGTGTTGCCTCTTTTGCCCATTTTTTATCTTCTTCATTTAAGTAAGGTGCATTCATCTGATAAACGCGCGCATGGTAATCATTGAGCCATTGCCGTTCTTCTTGTGTCAAAAGCTCTGGGAGGATGAGTTTTCGATCAATAGGGCAAAGTGTAAGCGTCTCAAACGAAAGCATTTCTATATCCCCGCCATCAATTTTTTGTGCTGGATTTACAATTATCAAATTTTCAAGACGGATACCAAAAGCACCTTCGCGATAATATCCTGGTTCGTTTGAAAGAATCATACCGGAGATGAGTTCTTGGCATCCTTTGCGGGAAATATTTTGTGGTCCTTCATGAACAGAAAGATAAGACCCAACACCATGACCGGTGCCATGAGCATAATCAAAACCAGCCTTCCACAATGCAATGCGCGCTAGAATATCAATGTCTTGTCCGCGGGTTCCTTTTGGAAAGTAAGCCGTTGAAAGAGCAATCATACCTTTGAGGACAAGCGTGAAACAGCGTTTTTCTTCTTCTCCAATATTCCCAATTGCTACTGTACGTGTGATATCTGTCGTTCCATCACGATATTGTCCACCTGAATCAACAAGATAAAGTTCACCCGCATTGAGTTGTTTATTTGTTTGTGTCGTTACACGATAATGAATAATGGCGCCATTTTCTCCTGCTGCTGAAATTGTATCAAAAGAAAGATCTTTAAGTTCTTCTCCCATTTCTTTTGCTGTATTTATGCGAAATTCTTCTAATTTTTGCGCAGCAGAAATTTCACTTATTGATCCTGGTGTTTGTTTATCTAACCAAGAAAAAAAACGGGTCAGGGCAACACCATCGCGTAGATGCGCTTTGCGTGCGCCATTGAGTTCTGTGTCATTTTTAATGGCACGTGGTAGAGCGGCAGGATCGGTAAGTGTGATGAAAGAGCTATTTTTTTCTTCAATAACAGTTCGTAATTTTTCGCATGTTAGCTGTGGATCTAAGGCAAACACTGTCCCTTTTTGAACATACTCTTTGACCTTTGGAATAAGCAGTTCTGGTTCATATAATTTTGCATAACGTTCCAGATATTGTTTTTGTTCTACACCAAGTTTTTTGCTGTTAATGAATAAGACTGGTGTTTCTTGGATGGGAATGAGAGCAAAACAAAGGGAAAAAGGTGTGTTGGAAACATCATTGCCACGTATATTGAATGTCCATGCAATGGAGGAGGGGTCTGTAAAAATAAAAACCTCTGCATTGGCTTTTTGTATATATCTGCAAATCAATGCCAACTTTTCATCCGTATCGCACCCAGCATATTTGAGAGGGTGAATTGATAGGGCAGCTTGTGGTAATGATGGCTGATCATGCCAAAGCAGATCAATGGGATTGGAGTGAATTGCTACAAGTTTTCCACCTGCTTTTATTTCTAATGCGTTTCTCAAAGCATCGGTGGCAGCGATGGTGTGAAGCCATGGATCAAAGCCAATAGAAAGTTTTTGCCCATTTTTTTCAAGCCATCGTGAGGGAGGGCAAGTTATGAGATCTTCATAATCAAAAATATTCGGATCAGTTTGTTGGCGAACTTGGAGTTTATATCGCCCGTCTGTAAATATGATGGCTTTGTTTTTTAAAATCAGTGCAATTCCAGCTGATCCAGTAAAGCCGGTGAGCCAGCCAAGGCGTTGAGCATGGGGAGGGACATACTCTCCCTGATGTTCATCGCACCGCGGAACAAGAAAACCATCGAGACCAAGGCGGTCTAGTTCTTTACGAAGAGAGGCAATGCGTTCTAGAGCATGGGCTGGATTTGTTGTCGCCTCAAAAGATTGATACATAACGACGTCCTTTTCTTTTACGTTATTTCAGATGTATCGTAACCCATCCTTGACGGTGGTATGTTTCAATGTGTTTCAGCCCTTGTTTTACATAAGCCTTTAAAACATCTGCATGTTGTTCTTCAAGGATTCCAGAGAGTATTAGTGATCCGCCTTTTTGGAGTGCCTTTACCATTTCTTGTGCAAGCTCGATAAGAGGATTGGCAAGGATATTGGCAACAATGAGATCAAAGGGCGCCCGTGAAGCAATTTCATCATGGGAAAAACCTGTTGCTGTGACAGCTGTGATATATTTTTTTACGCCATTGAGTTGGATATTGTGTTGTGTAACTTGAATAGCGACTGGATCAATATCAGATGCAAGTATAGCAATAGGTTTGAGCATTGCGATGCCGATGGCGAGTACTCCACTGCCGGTACCAAGATCAAGTGCATTTTGAGGATTTTCGTGTTTCATCACTTTGGCAATCATTTCTAAACAACCAGCTGTCGTTCCATGATGTCCGGTGCCAAAAGCTTGATTTGCTTCAATTTCAATAGGAAGAACATTGGCTGGAATGGCGTTTCGGTTGTGACTTCCATGAAGAAAAAAAGGACCGGCTTGCACAGGTTTTAGTCCTTCTAGGCTTTTTTGTACCCAATCAATGTTGGGTACAACTTCCATATTAATTTTATCAAGATCTATAGAAAAGATTTGGGCAAAACGTTTCGAAATATGTTCGTAGTTTTCTTGGTCTACATAGAGTGAAAGTTCATATACAGCATTTTGTTCATCTATCTCTGTAAGAGCAAGAGGATAACCTTCTTCGTCAAATGCTGTGTCTATAAGGGTATAGAACCGTTCTGCTTCATTTTTAGAAGCAGTATAATAGAGGCGAATTTGTTGCGACATGCTGTTCTTTCTTTTGATCGGCTTTTTTAGTTTAAGATGAGTTTTTTTAACCGTTCAATGGCGATTTCATCTTTTAATTCGCTATCGCTTTCTTTCGTGTCATAACGGATAACGCCAGCTAATTTTCCACCTTTTTTGAGTAAAAAAATTGCTGCTGTATGGTTATATGTATAGTTTCCATCTGTTCCAGGGACTTTTTCAGCAACGATGTTAAAGGAATTGACCATTTTATGAACTTTATCAGGATCTCCACTGATCCCAATGATTTTATTGTTAAAATTACTGAGATATTCATGGAGCACTTCTGGTGTATCACGTTCAGGGTCAACAGTAACAAACCATATGCCTAATTTATCGGCATTGGGTCCAAGGGCTGTAAGCCATCGATCAAGATTCATCAATGTCGTAGGGCAGATTTCAGGACACATAGTGAAGCCGAAAAAAACTATTGAAGGCTTGCTTCGAATATCAGCCTCAGTGATATTTTTTCCATTAGAATCAGTGAGTGTAAAATTATCACCTAAAGGCTTATTTGTCAGTGCATCATAAATAAAAATACCTGCAAGAAATATGATTGTCAGCCCCAAGATGCGTATTACATTTTTCATAGTTTGACTCTCTTAGATAGATCACGAAATTGTAACATCGGCAGGTCTGTTTTGCAATCTCTGTTTCATGGTTGATTTTATTGGCTTGATTGGTATGTCTTTCCATATCTATTGATGAAACATTGGTGAGGGATGCATGAATATTGAGAACGATCTTCGATTTCATGAAAGTGAGCCTCGTATCCATACGACAGCGCGGCTGCATGGTTGTAAATTAGGGCGCTATGTGGAAGTTAATGAGCGGGTGATTTTACGGGATGTAACCGTTGGAGATTTTTCTTATTTAGAACGTAATAGTGAGGCAATTTATAGCGATATTGGGCGTTTTTGTTCTATTGCATCTCATGTACGGATGAATGCGTTGGAGCATCCTATGGAGCGCGTTTCAACGCATAAAATAACCTATCGTCCAAACGAATATTTTCGTTATATGGCATTAGATAGTGGTTTTCGTGAAAGGCGTTGTGCAAAACGTGTTATTATTGGGCATGATGTGTGGATTGGATATGGCGCGGTTATTATGCCTGGGGTGACAGTTGGACATGGAGCAATTATTGGTGCTAACGCTGTTATAACGAAAGATGTTATGCCTTATGCGGTTGTCGCTGGTGTTCCTGCTAAACGCTTGCGGATGCGTTTTCCCAATCATGTCATAGAATGCCTTTTGGAGATGGCTTGGTGGGATTGGTCGCTTGATAAAATTTACGATGCATTGCCTGATATGCAAAATTTACCCATTGAAGTTTTTGTTCGCAAATGGAAATGATAATCAGAATAAAACAAAATGGTCTCTTGCAAAAACTGATCGTGGTTTGCTTTTAGTTAAGCTTTGTTGACAAAATTATCCAGTACACGCTTTTCTCCGGCTTTTTCAAACATTATTGTCAATTTATGATCGTCTATTGCTGTAATATGACCATAACCAAATTTTATGTGAAAAATCCGATCATTGACAGAAAAATCTGATGGTGCATGAGAGATTGATTGAGAGATAACTTTCCCTTCAATCGTCTTGTTTTTTTGTGCATGCTTTTGTCTTGCTGTTGCATAGCCAGTATAACAGGAATCGTGATTTTGAAAGGAAGATTTTCCATAACCACCATAAGATGTTTCCATTGCTATGGCTTCTATATGTTCTGCTGGTAATTCATCTAGAAAGCGGGAGGGAAGAGTAGATTGCCAAAGTCCATGAATTCTACGATTCGATACAAACCATATATGCAGGTGTTTTTTTGCTCTTGTGAGTCCAACATAAGCAAGACGCCGTTCTTCTTCTAATCCTGAACGTCCACCTTCATCTAATGAGCGCTGATGGGGAAAAAGTCCTTCTTCCCAGCCAGGAAGAAAAACTGTTTCAAATTCAAGTCCTTTGGCTGAATGAAGTGTCATGATATTGACTGCATCGGTATTTTCATTGTTTTCAGCATCCATAACTAGTGCAACATGTTCCAAAAAACTTTGAAGATTTTCAAATTGTTCCATGGAACGGATCATTTCTTTAAGATTTTCTAGTCGTGTAGGAGCCTCTGGTGAGCGATCTTCTAACCACATGGTTGTATAACCAGAATCATCAAGGATAATCTCGGCAAGTTCTTTATGAGGAGTGTCTTGAAGCATATTTTGCCAGCGGCGGAAGTTTTCAATAAGGCTTCGTAACGCACTGCGTGCCTTAGGCTTTAACTCATCTGTTTCAATGATGTCAGCGGCCGCAGAAAAGAGAGGAACAGCACGTGCTCGCGCACTCTCATAAAGAATGCGCAGGGTTGCATCGCCTATGCCGCGTTTCGGTGTATTAATAACACGCTCAAAAGCTAAATCATCAGCAGGTTGGACAACAACGCGTAAATAAGCCATAGCATCACGTATTTCCATTCGTTCATAAAAACGAGGACCACCAATGACGCGGTAGTTAAGACCAAGCGTTACAAAGCGATCTTCAAATTCACGCATTTGGAATGATGCACGCACCAATATAGCCATATGATTTAATGCATGACCTGTTTGGTGTGCTTGTTCAATTTCTTCTCCGATGGCACGGGCCTCTTCTTGCGAATCCCATGCTGAATGAATTTTTACTTTTTCTTCCTCACTCTTTATTTGTGCAGAAAAAAGGACTTTGCCCAGTCTTTCTTCATTATGAGCAATGAGATGGGAGGCGGTTTTAAGAATATGGGATGTTGAGCGATAATTACGTTCTAGACGAATAATTTTGGCAGAAGGAAAATCTTTTTCAAAACGTAATATATTCTCGACTTTTGCACCACGCCATCCATAAATGGATTGATCATCATCGCCAACACAACAAAGATTAACATGTTGACCTTGGGGATGTTGTGCCAAAAGGCGAAGCCAAAGATATTGTGCTGTATTTGTATCTTGGTATTCATCGACAAGAATATAGCGAAATTGAGAATGGTATTCGCGAAGAATATCTGGATTATGTTGGAAGATAGAGATAGAATGAAGAAGAAGATCGCCAAAATCACAAGCATTAAGATCTTTTAATCGATTTTGATAACTGTGATAAAGTTCGCGTCCCATGCCGTTGCCAAAGGAATGAGCATCACTTTTTGAGATATGTTCTGGTGAAAGTCCTTGATTTTTCCAAGAATCAATCATCGTGGCAAGGTTTCGTGCGGGCCAACGCTTATCGTCTAGTCCCTCAGCTTGAATAAGCTGTTTTAAAAGTCGAAGAACATCATCGCTATCGAGAATTGTAAAGTTTCTTTTTAAACCAACAAGCTCTGCGTGACGGCGTAAAATTTTAGCACCAGTGGAGTGAAAAGTTCCAAGCCAAGGCATACCTTCAACAACTCCTCCAATAAGTTCACCAATACGTATTTTCATTTCACGTGCTGCTTTGTTGGTGAAAGTAACAGCAAGTATTTGCTGAGGAGAGGCAAGCCCAGAGCGTAAAATATGAGAAATACGGGTTGTTAAAACGCGCGTTTTTCCTGTACCAGCACCTGCAAGAACTAAAAGAGGTCCCTCAGTATTCATAACAGCTTGTTGCTGTTCTGGATTGAGTTGTTCTAAATAGTCTGTGTTATATGATTTCTGTTCTTTTAGAGTATGGGAGGAAAAACCAGAGCTCTTCTTATCATGGTCTGGAGGGGAATCTTCTTCAAAGAAAGGTATGTTGTGATCAGAAAAATTACTCATTATATCTCTTTTGTAGACTTTTTTTCATTGAAGTTCTAGATTAAAAAAACTTCTCTTAAAAAAGTCACAACAGCTTCAGTTGAATAAACAAAAAGAGAACGTAAAAAATAAGCATAAACATTAAAGGCGTTGGGTGAGAACGCTTTGAAGGGCATAAACGCGTAACGAAGCCGAAAGATTGACTTGTTGTGGTCTTTTGCTATCAATATCAGTGATAATAAAGGCTAAAGATTGTCCTTTTTTGCGGGCTATATCTTTTAGAATATCTAAAAATGGCGGCTCTAAAGAGACGCTTGTTGCGTGCCCATCAACGCGAACAGATATTTTTCGTGGAATGACTTTTGACCAATCGATAGAATTATTTTCGTGCATTTTCCACCTTTATTCGTCGTTTCGTAAACGATTTTGATCAAGAAATTTTTGCGTTTTTAAAGATTTTTGTTGATCAAAAAATTTTTCAGTTTTTGTTCGTCCAAAACGATAACGATTTTGCTCAGCACGAAGAGATTTTTCTGTACGTTTTTTTTGTTTTCGAAATTGGCGAAGATTAATCAATTCAGTCATGAGAAAAATTATTTTTTCCGAAAAGAATCTAAAGAGACAACATCAGCACTTTGTTTTGTATCGCTATTTGAAGATTCTTTATTTGTACTGAAATTTTGTTCTTTTGTAAGCGTATTTTCTTTTTTTTGTGTGTTTGATAAGGTAATGGGCGTAGTTGAGGTATTTTCTGAATTTTCACTTTCTCCAGAGGTAAGATTTGAGGGCAGATCAAATGCTGCTTCAAATGCTGCTACAGGATCATAAAAGACCTGAATGGAAGTAAAAGGAATCACGAGCTTTTCAGTTATTTCCCTGAAGGAGAGGGTTACTTCGAAAGCTGTTTCTGAAACACTGAGATCTCTAAACTGATGTTGTAAGACGATAGTCATTTGCTCAGGATAGCGATTTTTTAGCCGAGGAGAAATTTTAACACCTGGGGCATTCGTCAAAAAAGTTATAAAAAAATGATGATTTCCCGGAAGACCTGCTTTGCTAACTTCCGATAAAACTTTACGGATAACTCCACGAAGCGCATCCTGAACGAGAATATCGTAACGGATTTGATCTTTAACCATCGAAGTTTATTCCTTTTATTTCACGTAGCAGAATGGAGCGTATTGATAATGGGGCGTATTGATATTGTGTGATAGAATATATTTTAAAATTAGCAGTATTTTGTCTACGATGCACCTCAATAAATCGAATAAAAACGAAACTCTATGGTAAATAATGTCTGATAATGTCTGAAAGATCAATCAATAACATTTAAAAAAAGTGAAGGCTTCTGTTGCCAGGTGCCTCCGAACCCCGCTTAAACCTGCGACGGTTTAAGACTTAAATTGAAACATTCGCACTGCATTAAGCAGCGAGACGTGCTTCCGCATAGTTGTCATTTGCAACTACTCATTTAGTCCGATAACGGTGGTACTATGCCGAGTAAAAGAGCAATCTTTACGCCCTTGTCGATCCTATTTCGCCCCCACCAAAATATAACTTTGGTCTCTTATATTTTGGTGGAGGCGCCGGGTACCGCCCCCGGGTCCAATGAGTTTATTTCATTGTCCATTTATTACCATAGCTGGTAAACCAGCCCCTTAAATATAGATGAAGAACAGTCTTAGGAAAAGGGGGGGTTGTTAATATTTTTAATCCTCTAATTATTTATGGAGCTATATGATGCGGCTGTAAAGTATAGGCCGCTCATTTTTGGAGAGGAGATGATGCAAAATGACCAATAATCTAGAAGATATTAAACTATATGATTCAAACCCCGATGAAGCAGCAGTAGAACGGCTTAGCCGTCGTTTAGCTTTGGTGATGAAAAAGCAGGATGCAGCGCTTGTTGCTACATCGGATCCAAAAGAGTTAGAACGCGTTGAAAAATGGGTTCAAGATGTATTAGGCGCGGATGAGCAGAGGGCTAAAATGGCTGTGTCAAAAGTTGCAGAAATGATGTCTGGAGATCGCAGAAAAAGTCGTATGACTTTCTATTATTTGGTAGCTAAACAATTAAACGCACTTGATAAAATTTAAACAATTTTAAACTTCAATTTTGCTCAATAAAAAAAGCCCAAAATTCTTTGGGCTTTTTTGTTTAGCATCGAAGGTTTAATCGTTTTCTTGAAGATATCCTCCTTTGCTCATATCCGGTATAAAGAGGGTGGCAATGAATGCAATGATCATTACGCCGATTACGTAAAAATAAAACAGTGATTCATGTCCTATATTTTTTAATCCAAGTGCTACGTATTCGGCAGAACCACCAAATAATGCATTGCCAATAGCATGAGAGAGACCAACTCCCAGTGCTCGTATTGAAGAGGGAAACATTGCTGATTTTACGACACCAGAGATGGATGTATACATGCTCATAATACAGAGTATTCCAATAATGACTGATAGCGCAATCCATGGATTGTGCGTGTGACCGATTATGAGAAGTCCAGGAATCGTAAAGAGAGTAGAGAGTGCACTCCAAAGGATAAGTAAATTTCTTGTCCCAATTTTATCAGCTAGGATACCAAATATGGGTTGGAGTAATATGAAAATAAAGAGTGCCGCGGTCATTACAGTTGTAGCGGTATGTTTATCAAAACCGGTAGTTGTGATCAGATATTTCTGCATATAAGTCGTACAGGTGTAAAATGTGAGAGATCCTCCAGAGGCAAAAAGAACAATTACAAAAAATGCTTTTGTATGTTTGCTTAGAAGCTCTTTAAGACTCCCAGTGTGTTTTTGAGAGCGGCTTTCTTTGGTGGTTGTTTCATGAAGTGAACGACGTAGATAAAGTACGACGAATGCTCCCAATCCACCAATAGCAAATGGAATACGCCAGCCCCATGTTCTTAATTGGTCTTCCGTTAGATAAAGTGCCAGAATAAATATAATAAAACTGGCTAAAAGTTGACCAGTAATAAGCGTACCAGATTGGAAAGAAGCGAAGAGACCGCGGTGTTTTTTAAGGGAAACTTCGCTTATATAAGTTGCAGCTGTACCATATTCACCACCTGCTGAAAGTCCCTGCATCATACGGATTAGGAGAAGAAGAATTGCTGCAGTTCTCCCTAAAGTTTCATAAGTGGGAAGTATGGCAATGAGAAAAGAGCCCCCACACATCATAAGAATAGATATGAGCATCGAGTTTTTTCGTCCATAACGATCAGCAATAAAGCCAAAAAGCCAACTTCCAATTGGGCGCATAAGAAAACCAATAAAGAAGATCCCTGCAGTTTTAAAAAATTGGGTAACAACATCGCCATCTGAAGGGAAAAATTGTGGTGCAAAGTAAATAGACGCAAATGAGTAAACGTAAAAATCATACCACTCTACTAGATTCCCTGATGCGCTAGATATGATAGCGAAGATACGTTTTCTTGTATCATGTTGTACTAAAGTTGTTTCATTTTTCATGAAGTGCTCCCCTTTTAAATTTATAGTTGATATTTTCTAACCATAATTGTTTATGATTTCCAGAAAAATTCAATTGTATAATGATTATTTTTATGAAAAATATTTAAAATAAAATACTTTTGCAATTTTAAATTATTTATTCTATAGTATAAATAGTTTTATTAATTAATATAAATAATAAAAATCGTTTTAATAAACTTATAATTTAAATATAAAACTATTCTTTATAAGAATTAAGTAAGTTTTTATTATATTTAAATACCTTTATTTTTATGAAAATTTGTTAAAGTTAAATTATATCAATAGATTTATACATTTTTTGCAATTTAAATAGTTTGTAAAAGGCTGTTTTATTCTTTTATTAAATAATTTTATTCATAGCATTAACTCTGTTTCTGAGTTGCAAGAGGTATAGTTATGAGGACGTGATATAAAAAGGGTAGAAATGAAAAAATCTTATGGTATTTGGGTTTTTCAATTGAGATACAAAATGATAAACAACCATTACAAATCAATAGGTTATGGAAGTAATATTGTCGGTCATAGAAAATATTCGATGACTGTCCATTATTGAGAGTAAGATAATGAAATGGATTTCATAAATAAAAATTAAGTTTTTGTGTAAATAATTATAAAAAAAAAGCCCACTTTCTTGGGCTTTTTTTCCGAAAAATAAGTTTAATGAATTTTATCGTCTTTATCGAGATATCCTCCTTTATCTATATCGGGCATAAGGAGAATAGAGATGAGTGCAATGATCATCATACCAACTATGTAAAAAAAGAAAACAGATTCGTATCCCATATTTTTTAATCCAAGCGCTACATATTCAGCAGAACCGCCAAATAGTGCATTTCCAATGGCAAAAGCAAATCCAACACCAATTGCGCGGATTGAGGCTGGGAACAATTCTGCTTTTATGATACCAGCAATGGACGTATAAAAACTCATAACACAGAGTATTCCAATGATGATTAAGAGTGCTGCCCATGCATTATGGGCATTCCCAATCATTTTAAGTACAGGAATGGTGCAGATAATGGATAAGGTACTCCAACTAATGAGTGAAGCTCTTGCTCCAATTTTATCGGCTATGAAACCTAAAAGGGGTTGGAGTAGCACAAAAATAAAGAGGGCGGCAGTCATTATCGTTGTTGCGGTTTGTTTATCAAAACCTGTGGTTGTGATCAGATATTTTTGCATATAAGTGGTGTATGTATAAAATGTGAGTGATCCACCAGCTGTAAAGCCAACAACCAAAAAGAAAGCTTTTTTATGATTGCGAAAAAGTTCTCTAAGACTACCAGCATGTTGTTCAGAGCGGCTTTTGTGGGTTGTTGTTTCATGGAGCAAACTACGCAGATAAATTGCAACAATTGCTCCAAAGCCACCAATGACAAAAGGAATACGCCAGCCCCATGCTTTTAACTGAT
Organism: Bartonella sp. TT67HLJMS; assembly: GCF_042193375.1. NCBI lineage: Bacteria > Pseudomonadati > Pseudomonadota > Alphaproteobacteria > Hyphomicrobiales > Bartonellaceae > Bartonella > Bartonella sp. TT67HLJMS. The sequence continues at coordinate 22,702 of NZ_JBHILP010000007.1, read as the reverse complement.
CTTCAGTAAGGTAAAGGGATAAAATAAATATTATAAAACTTGCGAGAAGTTGACCTGTGATCGTTGTTGCATATTGAAAAGAAGCAAAGAGCCCACGACGATTTTTGGGTGCAACTTCGCTCATATAAGTTGCTGCTGTACCATATTCACCGCCAACGGAAAGTCCTTGAAACATGCGGACTAAAAGGAGGAGAAATGCTGCTGTTATTCCCAAGGTTTTATAAGTGGGAAGTATGGCAATGAGAAAAGAGCCTCCACACATCATAAAAACAGAAATAAGCATTGAGCGTTTACGTCCATAACGATCCGCAATGAATCCAAAGAGCCATGCTCCAATTGGACGCATAAGAAAGCCAATAAAAAAGATTCCTGCAGTTTTTAAAAGTTGTGTAACGATATCTTCATCTTCAGGAAAAAATTGTGATGCAAAATAAACCGATGCAAAGGAGTAAGCATAAAAGTCGTACCATTCTACCAGATTTCCTGATGCGCTGGATATGATAGCAAAAATACGTTTCCTTGTATCATGTGGATCTAAAGTTGTTTGATTATTCATGAAGTATTCCCCTTTTAGATTTATAACTTTTCTTCTCTTTAAAGTTGTTTACAGTTTAAGCCATAAAAATTCAATCATATTGCGATGTTTCTTAAAAAAGGGGGGGGAAGCGGCTTATTTCCATGATGTTTTCAGTTTTTATTTTTGTTATAGAACAAAAACGGTACTCATATTTATAGGAAGGTATGTTTTGATTTTTATTGTATCTTTAACGGTGTCATTGATCATCCAGATCAGAAAGGGGTGTTGAGAGAGGATTGATTGGTGATAATAGATGCGGTTTAATTTCTATTATTAGACAAATAAGGAAACGATATTTTGCTTATTTTTGATAAAGAAAAGAGGATTTTAATTAAAACAGATCTGATGTTTTTAAAGCTAAGTATACTGGATTTATTGGTATCATGAAAAATATACGGTCATGACATGGGATAATTTATTTACCATGGTTCATATCAAAGAAGAGGATATCGCTCCTTTATGATACGGGAGATGTTTATGATATGAAAGGCATGTCTGTAATAGGTTGTAAATATTGATTTTACAGTACTATCATAATCAAGAAGCCCGAAAAATCGGGATTCTTGATTTAGTTTAGAAAATTTAATGGATACTATCACCTTGAAGATAGCCCTCTTTCCGGGCATCGGGCATTAAGAGAACAGAAATGAATGCAATAATCATCATGCCGGTTATATAAAAATAGAAGACAGATTCATATCCAAGATCTTTTAATCCAAGCGCGACATATTCAGCAGAACCGCCAAACAGTGCGTTGGCAATAGCATAAGAGAGCCCAACTCCTATTGCTCGTACTGAAGCGGGAAACATTTCTGATTTTACAATGCCAGAGATGGACGTGTAAAAGCTCATAATGCAGAGCATTCCAATAATAACTGATAAAGCAATCCATGTACTATCAGTATTACCAATCACATTAAGTCCAGGAATGGTAAAGATAATAGATAAGACACTCCAAATAAGGAGTGAAGTTCTTGTTCCAATTTTATCAGCCATAAAACCAAATGCAGGTTGAAGTAACATGAAAACAAAGAGTGCAGCAGTCATCACAGTTGTGGCTGTATGTTTATCAAAGCCGGTGGTTGTAATCAGATATTTCTGCATGTAAGTCGTATAGGTGTAGAATGTGAGCGATCCTCCAGCGGTAAAGCCGATAACTAGAAAAAAAGCTTTTCGGTGGTTGGTTAGAAGTCCCCTAATACTACCAGCTTGTGCACTAGAACGACTTTCTTTGGTCGTTGTCTCATGGAGCGTGCGGCGTAGATAAATCGCAACAATTGCTCCTAGTCCACCAATGGCAAATGGAATACGCCAACCCCATGCTTTTAGCTGATCTTCGGTGAGGTAAAGCGCTAAAATGAATATAACAAGACTGGCTAGAAGCTGACCACCAATCAGTGTGGTGTATTGGAAAGAGCTAAAAAATCCTCGGCGATTTTTGAGGGCGATTTCGCTCATATAAGTTGCTGTTGTACCATATTCACCACCGACAGAAAGCCCCTGAAGCATTCTGAGTAAAAGTAAAAGAATTCCTGCTGCTACTCCAATGGTTTCATAGGTAGGAAGTAGGGCGATTAAGAACGAACCACCACACATCATAAAAACAGAGATAAGCATTGAGCGTTTGCGTCCGTAACGATCGGCAATAAAGCCAAAAAGCCATCCGCCGATTGGGCGCATAAGAAAACCAATAGCAAAGACACCAGCCGCTTTTAAAAGTTGTGTAACGACATTGCCATCTGAGGGAAAAAATTGTGATGCAAAGTAAATGGATGTAAAGGAATAAACATAAAAGTCATACCATTCTACTAGATTACCTGATGCACTGGACACGATAGCCCAGATACGTTTTCTTGTATCATGTGGTGCTAAAGTTGGTTCATTCTCCATAAATTTATCCCTTTTATGATCATACCTAACTTGTTTCTTTTAAAATTTATTTACGATTTGATTCATCAAAATGCAATCGTATAATAATGATTTCCTATAAAAGATGTTTGGGAGGAGGATTTTTTTGAATTGTATTTTTATAAATTTTGAAGTTTCTATTTCCTGTAACGTTAAGAATCAACCATAATATTTATATGAAAATCTATCTTGATCTTTTATCGCATGTTTTAAATAACGGCATTGATCGTACAGATCGAACCGGTGTGGGGACCCGATCAATTTTTGGGTATCAAATGCGGTTTGATTTGCAGGCTGGCTTTCCTCTGTTAACAACGAAGAAATTGCATTTGCGCTCGATCATTTATGAGCTTTTGTGGTTTTTGAGAGGTGATACAAATATTGCATGGTTGAAGGAACATGGTGTGTCAATTTGGGATGAGTGGGCTGATGAGAAAGGGAACCTTGGTCCTATTTATGGTTATCAGTGGCGCTCTTGGCCTGCTCCCGATGGACGGCATATTGATCAAATCAGTCATCTTTTGACGATGATTAAAGAAACGCCTGATTCTCGTCGCTTAATTGTATCTGCTTGGAACCCCGCACTGATAGAGGAGATGGCTTTGCCTCCTTGTCATTGTTTTTTTCAATTTTATGTTGCTGATGGGAAGCTATCCTGTCAGCTTTATCAGCGTTCAGCAGATATTTTCTTAGGTGTTCCGTTTAATATTGCTTCCTATGCGTTGTTGACGATGATGATTGCCCAAGTAAGTGGACTTAAAGCGGGAGACTTTATTCATACTCTGGGTGATGCTCATCTTTATTCTAACCATTTTGAACAGGCGAGATACCAGCTGTCTCGTATACCAAATGCTTTGCCGTTGATGCTTATAAATTCAGCGGTAACAGATCTTTTTTCTTTTAAATTTGAGGATTTTGAATTGCTTAATTATGAAGCGCAGCCACATATTAAGGCACCGGTAGCAGTATGACTTTTCCAGTTTGTTTAATTGCAGCTGTTGCAGAAAATGGTGTTATAGGTCGTGAAGGTGCGATGCCTTGGCATTTATCCACGGATTTGCAACGCTTTAAAGCTTTGACTTTTGGTAACCCCATTATTATGGGGCGAAAAACATGGGATTCTCTTGGGCGTCCTTTACCAGGGCGTACAAATATTGTTATTACCCGTAATTGTGCATTCACGGCTGAAGGCGCTGTTATTGCTCATTCTTTGTCGCAAGCCTGTTCTATCGCAAAAAGTGTGGCTTCTCAAAATGGTGCAGATGCAGTTTTTATTATTGGGGGTGGTGAAATTTTTCAACAAGGGTTGCATATGGCTGATAAAATATTCCTTACAGAAGTTTTAGCTTCTATAGAAGGGGATAGTTTTTTTCCTGTTTTTGATAAAGAAAAATGGACTGTTGTAGAAACACAAAATATTCCAAAAGGAGAAAAAGATAGTCATCCGACACGTTTTGTGGTTTATGAGCGAAAATAATCATAAGTGAAAAGAACCTGTCAGTTGTATTGTAATGAGATAAGAGAATCCCTATAAGATCTAAGTGAATGGTTGGTATTTGAATGAGTGGTAGTCAGTTAAAGAGGTGATAATGCCCTGGACAAATCAAAATGGTGGTGGCCCGTGGAGTGGCGATAAAAACAAGAACAGTGGTGACAAAAAAACATCGGCTAAGAATCTTTTTGGTTCTGGTGGCAATAATGGTGGTGAAAATGGTCCCAATCTTGATGATATTTTGCGTAAAGGGAAGGATCAGTTTAAACAATTTAGTAGAGGGGGAACTGTTGTTTTGTTCCTTCTTCTTGCTGTGTGTTTTTTGTTCTATCAATCACTTTATATTGTCCAACAAAATGAGCAAGCAGTAGAATTGCGTTTTGGTGTCCCTAAAGAAGGCATCATCGGTGATGGTTTGCATTTTCACTTTTGGCCAATTGAGACCTATATGAAAGTGCCTTTAACGGAAAAAACAATCGCAATTGGTGGGAAGCCTGGTCAGGTACAACAAAGTGAAGGTTTGATGCTGTCTAGTGATCAAAATATTGTTAATGTCAATTTTTCTGTTTACTATCGCATTTCACATCCAGGACAATTTTTATTCAACGTTAATGATCAAGAAGGAACAGTTCGTCAGGTTGCTGAAAGTGCAATGCGCGAGGTCATTGGTTCGCGGCCGGTTGATGATGTTTTACGTGACAAGAAAGAAGAAGTTGCTAATGACGTTAGAAAAATTATCCAGTTGACTGTAGATAAATATCAACTTGGTGTTGAAATAAGTCGTGTGTCTATCAGTGAAGCTGCTCCTCCGACAAAGGTTGCTGCTGCGTTTAATTCTGTTCAACAAGCGGAGCAGGAACGTGGAAGAATGATTGAAGAGGGGAATCGTGTGCGTTTTACGAAGATTGGTTTAGCAAATGGTGAAGCTTCACGTACACGGGAAATCGCAAAAGGTGAAAAAGCACAAATGGTTGAAGAGGCACGCGGGCGTGCCGAACGTTTTCAGGCCATAGCTCGTGAGGCGGCAATATCACCAGAGGCTGCGCGTTATCGTCTTTATATGGAGACGATGGGGCGTATTTTCTCTTCACCAAATAAATTGGTTCTTGATCAAATGAATTCTCCAGCGGTGCCTTATCTTCCTTTGAACGAATTGCTGCGTAACAATTTATCAGAAAAAGCAAAAGCGAAATCAGCACGTTCGACATCGCTCTTGGATGCTCATATTTCTGGAGGACGCTAATAATGCAGCAGTCTCGTTTTTTGTTTATTTTTAGTACTATAATGTTTCTTTTGATCATTTTGTGGATGTCACTTTTTATTGTCTATCCTCGTCAACAAGTGGCAGTTAAGCGTTTTGGGCAAATTGTTAAGGTAGAGTCTGATCCCGGCCTTTATTTTAAAGCGCCCTTTGTGGATAAGATGATTGTCGTTGATAATCGGTTGTTGCGTTATGATGTTCCTACACAATCTGTACAGGTTCGTGGTGGTGCTTATTATGAAGTGGATGCGTTCTTTATCTATCGTATTACAGATCCTAAGTTGTTTCTACAGCGCATTGCTTCGGGGCGTCCACAAATTGCTGCGCGTGAAAATCTTGCACCGCGTTTTATTGATGCTTTACGTGCTGTTTATGGTAAGCGAGAATTTAAAGCGGCTTTGTCAGATGAACGGGGAGCGATGATGGCTGAAGTGCAGAAGCAGTTTTCTGTGGATGCGGGTTCGTTAGGCATTACTATTATTGATGTGCGTATTCGCAAAACTGATTTAACTGATGCTGTCTCAGAAGATGTTTATCGGCAAATGGCAGCTGAGCGTGAGGCGGTAGCGGAAAATATTCGTGCTCGTGGTCAGCAGGAGCGGGATCGCATTGTGGCGGAAGCTAATCGTGAATATGAAGAGATCGTAGCAGCTGCAAAGCGTGATGCTGAAATTACTCGCGGTGAAGGACAAGCCGAAAGTATTCGCATTTTATTAAATGCGCGGGAAGCTAATCCATCTTTTTACGATTTTTGGTTAGCGATGGAACAGTATAAGAATTTAGAAAGAGTTCCGATGGTCATTTCACCAAATGAGGATTTCTTTTTTTATTTTCAAAATCCCCTGAAAGTAAAGAAAAAGCTTTCATCAACAATGAGTCCTAGTTTGAGCAAAACTGATTCAAAGTCTGGTGGAGAATAGATGAAACAATGTATAGAGTATACTATTTCATATGAGAAGTATGCTCTATAGCTGCTTTTTTTATGATGAATGTAAGACAGTGTTAAGCCATACTGATTTTGTATAATAAATTGGGTAGGGCTCTTTTCAGCTTTGGTTAAAGGCATGTCATGGATAGAAGTATCGTGAGTAGAAATACGTTTTTGAAGTCTTTTATCACAAGAGTTGTTTTGTGTGTGGTTTTGTTTTTATCAGGATCAGTGAATTTGTCTTGGGGCGCAGAGACAAACAAGACATTGCTTTCTGTTCCTGATTTAGCTTCTGAGCTTTTGGAGACGGTTGTGAATATTTCTACGGCACAGACTGTTGAAGGAACCGAACAGGATGAAAATACTTCGGTACCCGTTATTCCTAAAGATTCATTGCTTGAGGAATATTTTAATGATTTTTTTACACCCAAAGATGGTCAAAAAAATAGTCAATTTCAAAAGGTGCGTTCTTTGGGGTCTGGTTTTGTGATTGATGCGCAAAAAGGGATTATTGTTACAAATTATCATGTTATTGTTGATGCTGATGATATTGAAGTTAATTTTACAGATGGTACAAAACTCAAGGCGAAGCTTCTTGGCAAGGATAGCAAAACTGATTTGGCACTACTTCAAGTGGATGCGGGACGTAAAAAATTAAAAGCTGTGCGTTTTGGTGACTCAGAAAAAGCACGTATTGGTGACTGGGTTATGGCTATTGGTAATCCTTATGGTTTTGGTGGAAGTGTAACGGTTGGTATTATTTCTGCACGTAACCGTGATCTTAATGCTGGTCCCTATGATAATTTTATTCAAACAGATGCAGCAATTAATCGGGGCAATTCTGGTGGTCCGTTATTTGATAGAAATGGTGAAGTCATTGGCATTAATACAGCAATTGTTTCACCTTCTGGAGGATCTATCGGTATTGGGTTTGCTATTCCATCGGATATGGCCCTTTCTGTTATTAATCAATTGCGTGATTTTGGAGAAATAAGGCGTGGTTGGTTGGCTATTCGTATTCAGCCGGTAACAGAGGATATTGCAAAAAGTTTAAAATTGGACAATGCTGTAGGAGCATTGGTGGCTGGTAAAATAGAACAGACGGAAGAAAATAATGTAGATAATAGCCAGTTACAAACTGGAGATGTTATTCTTTCCTTTGGTAATTTCAAAATTAAGCATGCACGTGATTTGCCGCGTTTAGTTGCAGAAAGTTCAGAAGGAAAAGTGGTGGATGTTACTGTTTTACGGAATGGGCAAGAAAAAACAGTAAAAGTTAAGCTTGGACGTTTGATTGAAACAGATGCAAATGAAGATATAGAAGAAGAAGTTGATGATAAAAAAGACAATGATCTGTCGAAAAGCGTGACAATGCAATTTATGGGAATGACGCTATCTGAATTGACAGAGGATTTGCGTCATCGTTATTCAATTTCAGATAAACTTCGAGGACTAGTGGTAACATCTGTTGCACAAAATAGCGCAGCGGATAAAAAGCGTATTCGCGTTGGTGAAGTCATTATTGATATTAATCAGAGTGCTATCACAACAATCGATGAGGCTAAAAAACGTATTCATAAATTACGTGAAGCTGGACGCAAAAATGCTCTATTCATCGTAGCGCGTCCAGATGGAGAGTTACGATTCGTAACGCTTCTAATGGATTGATCCCCCAATAGATTGAGGCTTAAAAATTAATTTTTTATTTTTTATCAGCCTCAGTATATGGGCTGCTTTGTAGCTCAGCCATGTGATGTCCAATATTTTTCAAGCTCATTTCACGACAAAGAGCATGGATTGTATAACATAAAATCCGTTGGGCAGCTCTATTTTTGCATTAAATAAAAGTATCAGTTGGTACCATAATAGATTTGCTAGTTCCCAATATTGCAACAGCCTAGGCTTTGAAATGCTGCATAAGAGATCTCTGTCTTGTGTTTAAGTCAATTTTTATCTCTGCTTTTGATGCACAAGTGAATGGTATTGATATGGCACTTTATGAGAAGGATAAAAATGAGAAAATCTCATGATATTGGGAGCTCTTATTCAGATTGCAAAACGCTCAACTATTATAAATAAAGGGTGCAATTATTATTATAAATAATGTTTTATCTAGTGAGACTTTTAGCACTTTGTGATTGTACTTTGTGTGCTATAGAGAACGTTTTTTCACTTCAGTTTGAAAAAAGTTATCCTAGAGAAAAATCATGTTAGACTAAATTAGTTATATATATTTATACCTTTCCTGGTGATGGATGAAAAAATAGTTATAAAAAAGAGAGCGTGAAGAAGACAATTTCTGAATCTCTTATTATAAATCGGAGTAGTATGCTGTTTTTATAGGAAAAAGTAAGGCTGTTTGATTGTATATATTAAACTCAGTATTATTTTCATAAATGATGACAAAGAATATGTTTATTTTTAATGGACTAACGGACAGAATGATTATGGCTGTAGTTTATTATTAAATTATGATAGCAAAAATGCTTGGAAATTCCTTTGGTGTCGTTATTAAGTCCATTTTTTCTTTTTTTATAAGTTTCATAGGGGCTTTGGGGGGCTGTGTGTTGCAATAAGTTATTGATTGGGAGAAATTGCTATTCATGACACAGAGAACAGTTACATTAATAGCGGGACCAACGGCAAGTGGGAAGTCAGAACTTGCCTTGCAAATGGCTCAAGAAAAAAATGCTCTCATTATTAACACTGATTCAATGCAGGTTTATGATGTTTTAAATATTTTAACGGCACGGCCTACGGAGGCTGATACTGCGATTGTTCCACATTATCTTTATGGTCATGTGAGTCCTACTTTGAATTATTCAGTAGGGCAATGGTTGTGTGATGTCGAGAAGCTCTTGGCTACTTTTTCTTTAAGATCAGTTATTTTTGTTGGTGGAACAGGACTTTATTTTCGTGCTCTTTTAGAGGGAATTTCGGAAATTCCTCATGTTCCAGATGTTGTTCGGCAGAAGTGGCGACTTCGGCTTGATAAAGAGGGCGTTGCAAGTCTTTATCGCCAGTTGTTGCAGATTGATGCTGTTGTTGCTGAAAAAATTTCTTCGCACGATAGACAGCGTATTGTTCGTGCTTTGGAAGTTTATGATGCAACCGGTAAGACGCTCAGTTGGTGGCAGAAACAAAAAACAACACCTCTCATTGCGCCGAATTTCACCGAAAAAATTCTTCTTATGCCACCACGTCCTCTGCTTTATGAACGTATTCATAAACGCTTGGATTCTATGATTGAAAGAGGAGTTTTAGAAGAGGTGATGATCATGAAGAATCTTATGCTTTCACCTTCATTACCTGCAATGAAGGCTATTGGTATACCTGAATTTATGGCTTATTTGGATGGATATAGAAGCTTTGAGAATGCTCTTGAAGCGGTGAAAACACAAACGAGGAGATATGCAAAAAGACAAATGACATGGTTTCGTAATCAATTTGATGAAGAATGGATGCTTACTTTTTGATAAAAGAGCTAGAGCTTTGCAAAGAAACTTATCGAAAGATAAAAGATAATTCGTGAAAAAGAATTTTTTAGAAAATATAATTTTTTATTGACGAATGGTATCAATGGAATTAGAAATCTTTCTACAAGGAAATTTTTATATATTTTATACGTTGGAATAATGGGGGTGATCATACAGTATGTGTTGTGTAATGGGCTCCTTTGGGGTCTTTTTTTATGGGCTCCGTTAGGGGCTTTTTTATTGTCCTATCAAGTAGGTGAGTGGGAAAAATGAGAAATGATCCAAGAAAGCAAGAGAGTGCAGATGGAAAAATAATGTCGGGGGCTGAAATAGTGATTCAGGCTCTTATAGATCAAGGGGTTAAACATATTTTTGGTTATCCTGGTGGGGCTGTTCTGCCTATTTTTGATGTGCTCTATCACCAAGATACACTCCAGCATATTTTGGTGCGCCATGAACAAGCTGCAGGTCATGCTGCTGAAGGTTATGCACGCAGTACTGGAAAGGTAGGTGTTATGCTTGTGACTTCTGGTCCAGGCGCAACGAATGCTGTTACACCTTTGCAAGATGCTCTTATGGATTCTATACCTCTTGTTTGTTTTTCTGGTCAGGTAGCGACAACGATCATCGGAACAAATGGCTTTCAAGAAGCTGATACGGTTGGAATTACAAAGCCCTGTACGAAGCGTAATTGGCTGGTTAAAAACGTCAATGATCTTGCGGCTATTATTCATGAAGCTTTTTCTCTTGCTCAATCAGGTCGTCCTGGACCGGTTTTGATTGATATTCCTAAGGATGTTCAATTTGCTTCAGGAATTTATAGAGCACCTCAAGCGCCGACATTTATGCGTTCTTATTCAAAGCCGAAAGGGAATGCGCAGGCTATTGAAGAGGCTGTTTCTCTCTTAGTAGAAGCAAAGCGTCCTGTTATTTATTCTGGTGGTGGTGTTATTTCATCAGGGATGGAAGCTGTAAAGCTTTTGCGCGATTTAGTTCAACTGGGTGATTTTCCGATTACGTCAACACTCATGGGGCTTGGTGCTTATCCCGCTTCTGGCAAAAATTGGCTTGGAATGCTTGGGATGCATGGAACCTATGAGGCTAATATGGCTATGCATGATTGTGATGTCATGTTGGCTGTTGGAGCACGATTTGATGATCGTATCACAGGGCGATTGGATGCATTTGCACCTCATGCGCGTATTATCCATATTGATATTGATCCTTCTTCTATTAATAAGATCGTAAAAGTGAAAGTTCCACTTATTGGTGATGTGGCTTGTGTTTTAGGAGATATGACGCAACTCTTAAAGATACAGAAACCAGCGTTTAACAGTGAAGTCCGTGAGGCGTGGTGGACGCAAATTAATCGTTGGAGATCACGTAATTCATTGGCATATATGGAAAAAAAAGATGTTATCATGCCACAATATGCTCTTGAACGGCTTTATGCACTGACCAAAGATGCGAATGCTTATATCACAACGGATGTCGGACAGCATCAGATGTGGGCAGCACAGTATTATCATTTTGATGAACCAAAACATTGGATGACTTCTGGTGGTCTTGGAACGATGGGGTATGGTCTTCCGGCGGCTATCGGTGTTCAAATAGCCCATCCTGATGCGCTTGTTGTGTGTATTTCTGGTGATGCCTCCATTCAGATGAATATTCAAGAACTTGCAACAGCTATTCAGCATGACACACCTGTAAAAATTTTCATTTTAAATAATCAGTATATGGGGATGGTTCGCCAGTGGCAGCAATTGCTACATGGTAATCGTCTTTCTCATTCTTATACGGAATCTATGCCTGACTTTGTGAAATTAGCACAAGCTTATGGAGCCGTGGGAATTCATTGTTCAAAACCCGATGAACTTGATAATAAAATTCAGCAGATGATTGACTGTGATAAGCCTGTTCTTTTTGATTGTCGTGTTTATCATTTAGAAAACTGTTTTCCTATGATCCCATCGGGATGTGCTCATAATGAGATGTTATTACCCGATGAGGCAAGCGAGGAAGCTGTTGCAAATGCTGTTTCTTCCGAGGGAAAGATTCTTGTATAAAATGAATATGTTAACAAAATAGTAAAGGATGGTGATGAAGTCTTTAAAGTCTTCATCTCTGTCTCTTCTTTGTGGAGAGTTCCTATTATCCTTAGAGCTCATTTTATGATTTTCATTCTTTGTTTAAAGACATGGGGTGTATTATTATTTGTTCATCTAAAAAATGTTATAAGTCGTGTGCCCAATTATGTTTGAATTTATTTGTACGCGATGTTTGTTTTTTTAATTCATATGTTCACATTAATAGCTATTTCGGTGCATTTTTTAGATAATATATTGAATTGTCTCTTATAAATTAATTATGTTGTCTCATATATGAAAGATTCCATTGTGCAAAAAAAGCCACCGTGCTTGAAAGGTGCGACTATGCAAACCGTCATGCCTATGAAAACAATAGAAAAGTTTGTCACTATGTTTTGGTTTTGCATTATGAAATTGCTCCAAATCGCTCTTTCAAGAGATTGATAGGAGAATCCCCCTAGCGGCTTGAAAGGAAGGGAAAAAATAACAAAGATCAAATGCAGCCATAGAAAATCAATTAGCCACCATAGCTTATAATCAGGTAGTAATCTCACCTGATTATGCGGGGGAAATCTATACATATGAGATGTGTAGTCAATATATATATATATAAACTGGAATAATACTCAACATCGTATCATTATCAGGACATTAACATTGAAAATCAAATACTCTTTCTTTTATTTGTTTTACATATCTATGATTCCATAAATCTGCAGACACAAACACTCTTTGAATCCACCGCATTGAATTTTCATAACTATCAAATGATCCAAAAAATTTACCTCCAGAGTGTAGAGCCATTCTGTTATCAATGTATAATAATCTTCCTGGTTGTACGTCAATTCCAAAAGATACAGTCTTCATAGCTTCATAAAAATGATTTAAAGCTTCCTTAGCTTTTTTTGACTGTGGCTCTAACATGCCCGGATAAAAAACAGCGCTGATATCTTGGAATTCACCGTCCTCTTGAACTAGGAGGCACTTTACTTGTAGAGGTTACCAATTTTCTCCTCTATAGAGAACATTAATTATATATAAATTATCCCTTAAGCTCCTCAAATCCTTCTCACTTAAAAGTTTTAAAGCTAGACGTGCATCAGATATTCTCGTTAACGGGCCATCAACATCATTGTGAACACCAGAAAAATATCCCTTTAGAAAAATATCCCTTTAGGAGATAAATTTAAACCTCTTATAAATTTTAGTGCAGCATTTTCTATATGAAAATCTAACTCAACTGCAGATCTTAATCCTGTATAATCTTTTTTATTATCTTCTAAAGGAACCAGGTTATTTACTATATGTTTGCCTTCAAACTTAATTAAATAAGGCTCTCCGATCAATAAAGAAAACATCATAATTAAATTTTCGCTAATATAGCCATTTTTACAAGACGCATCTAAATTATAAGGATTAGGTGACGTATTAATTTGTCTATCAATTGGAAGGTTTTCAAAGATTATATGGTCTCGGGGTAATAGACACCTTTTGATTCATAAGAATTGTCAATATTCTATGGGGTAGCAGCGAAAATGCTATTTTTTTAGTTCAACCGAATATTCAATACCACCCGTATGGATCATAAATAACATGGTCTAAAGCTTCTCAAAGTTTGTCTCTTTCGATATTGCTCAATTCAAAAGTATTTTCATTTATCATTATAATTTCCTCTCCAATTATATTTCCCTATTTTTTTTATTAAGAAAAGTGAAAAAACAATCATTAAAATTAAAATCAGCCATGTTAGTAAATAAGTGTTTGTAAAATCTTGGATTAATCCAAATAATGGTGGAGCAGTAATAATTGCGATTTGATTTACAGACATTGCTAACCCCAGAGAAAAACCAACGCTTTCTTTCGGCGAAGAGTCTACAATATAAGCAACCCAAGGGCCATACCATCCTAATCCAAAAAAACCTAACCAAGCAGATAAAATAGTTAAATAAATTATCGATCCACTCATGCCAAAAATTAATATTAAAAATCCAAAAACGATTGCAATCATGCAAAACAAGACAGGAAAAAATCGTCCTTTTCTACAATGATCACTCCACGCTGCTAAAATAATTCTTCCTAAGGCACCAGAAGCTTGTGAAACAAAAAACAAATAAGCACTTTTATCTAAAGACAGGTGATAGATTCTATAAAAATAAATCGTTATAAAAATGGTTAAAACATATTGAACTATCACAAGTGAAACGCCTGAAAAAATGATATTCTTCATATGCGGTGCAGCCAACATCGCAAGACGAGACCTTACATTTGCATAGAACGAAACTTTTGTCTTGCTTTCTGTAACGATAGCTACAACTTTTGCTGGTGAGTGATAAAAAATAATAAATATACATCCACCTAAAAAAGAAACGATGGCACCGACCAAAAACGCACCTTGTATGCCATAGACAAGCGCACTAGCAGGAAGAACTATCCCAGCTAATGCACCACCTAATGGTAGTCCCGCCTGCCTTATTCCCATTGCAAATCCGCGCTGCGATTGTGGAAACCATGAAGAAACAGATTTAGCACCACCGGGTTGAGCAGAACTATAAAATCCCCCTACAATTAGCAAACAAACCAAAAGGGAAATATAGTTATCTGCGATTGCTCCCAACAAAAGAGCGACAGAAACGCCGATCGCGCCAACTCCAACAATATAGCGCTCGTTAAACTTGTCTAGTAATTCGCCAGCTACAAGTAACCCAATAATAGGTAGGAACTGCGCTGCTGAAGACAGCAAACCTATCTGAGAGTCACTCAGCAAGAAATCCTTCTTAAAAAATTCAGCTAAAGGACCAATCCCTTGAACAAAGAAGCAAGCTGATGCTTGAGCGATAGTGGCAACAAGCAATATAATCCATCTATAATAATTTTTTTCTATAAATTTATTATTGCTCACTATGCCCCCTCCAATTAAAGTGTATTCCAATAAAGTGGCCTTTTTTTTAATAATGCTTGCAACAATAAATTAGGTATTTTATGCTGATTACATAAAAATCTGTCAATACGATTGGTCTTAATATGAAAGCTAAGGAATATGCTTAATTTAAGGAAATAAGCTATTATGTGTCGTGCAAATTTGATAGGCTAGCGATATAAGATAAATTTTACAAACATTGGCTCATCCGGCATCAAGCGCTCTTTATAAAAGAAGCTATATTTTGGCAAGCTTTTTCAAAATAATTCTCAAAGCTTTCTTCAGTCACATAGCCCAGATGCGGTGTGCAAAGAACTCTATCTGATTGCAATAATTTGCTTTCATATACCGGCTCGCTGTCATAAACATCCAGTGCAAAGTAAGTTGAATTTTCCAAACTTAGTATTTTTTCTATCGCCCCTTTTTCAACCAAAGCTGAACGCGCTGTGTTGACAAAAATAGCATGAGGTTTCATGCTCAATAGATCATTTAATTGAATGATTTCTCTGGTTTTATCGCTTAAACGTAAATGGATGGATATAATGTCAGGACGTGTAAAAAATTCATCTTTTGAATGCGTAAAATGATAACCTAAATTTTTTGCTTCTTGCGTTGAACGTTCGCTCCCATAAACCAAAATAGACATACCAAAAGCTTGAGCATATTGAGCAACCATTTTACCAATACGCCCAAACCCGAATATTCCAAGAGTAGCCCCTTTCATTTGGTTGCCAAATGTTGTTTGCCATCGTCCTTTTTTCATATCAGATACAGATTTACAGAGTTTTCTACGCGCAGACATAATTAAGAGCCACGCAAATTCAGCAGCAGAAGTTGGATCTCCACCACCGTCTAATATTTCAATTCCTAAGTCTCTACAAGCTTCTATATCAATATGTGAACCTATAGGGCCTGTTTGGCAGATTAATTTTAAATTTGGCAGTTTCAGGAGAAGATTTCTATCAACTATAGTCCGCTCTCTGATTAAGATAAGAATATCTATCTCTTTGAGCTTATCTTCTAAATCACATTCTTTAGCTAAATTATTTATAACCAGCACTTCATGCGATTTCATTAATTTTGTAATAGATTGTAATTTTAGGGTGGCTTTTTGATAGTCATCTGGAATTAATATTTTCAATTTAAATCTCCCGTTTCATTCATCAATATTGGAGCTCATTATTTCATTTCTAAAACAATCAAAAAGCAATCTCGTCGCTGATATTTTGACATAACGCCAAGCCTATTAACAAATTATACCCCTTGATTTCATTGTTATTTTTAGCAATAAGAATATCATTAATCAGTTAGTTTTTATAAACTTTAACACATTGCGACAAAAAGTTTGACTCAGTAGATGGAGAATTGCACTTTTCTCATATTTTAGAGGACGGACCTGAAGTGCTACGCTGGACTGAAACCCATGTCCCAGTTTTCTTATAATAGACTACCAAGAAGGCCATACTTACGAACCAGATTTTATTGTCGAAACAGAAAAAGCTACATATTTGTGCGAGATAAAGCGTGCTTCATATAAGCGTGATGTT
Source organism: Bartonella sp. TT67HLJMS (assembly GCF_042193375.1). Classification (NCBI taxonomy): domain Bacteria; kingdom Pseudomonadati; phylum Pseudomonadota; class Alphaproteobacteria; order Hyphomicrobiales; family Bartonellaceae; genus Bartonella; species Bartonella sp. TT67HLJMS. The sequence continues at coordinate 6,506 of NZ_JBHILP010000007.1, read as the reverse complement.
TCTCTTTGTTCGTTGAGATATAACTTATTTGTAGCATGAAGAGTAAATTTATTAAAATCATGATAAGAGGGAGATAGGACCTTTATAGGTGTATCATCATAGGATTAAGTCGTTTTGTTGAGAGCTATTTCTATTTCTGCTAAAAGGTGTTTGATATATTTAATTATTATTTCGTAATAGTGGATGTACTTTATTTTTATGTGCAAGAAGGCTGAGTGATTGTGTAAAATAGTATTCATAAAATTACATTATTCTTATCCTGTTAAGGACATTTTTTCTAGCGAGGGTTTTGCAATTGCAATGCTCTTTTTCTCATTCTAAATTTTGGTTAGAAAAAGCGTATATAGGTATTATTTTAAATTTAAGATATGTATATTCCATTGTTGGTGTTACTGTTGTAAAAAATGATATTTTATTTGATAAGTATAAGGTGTTACCAAGAAGATCGATGTATAGATAAAATTTAGATTGTTACAATATCTTGAAAAAGCAATGGGTAAATAATTGATAATTGTGCTATGAAAGTTGTTAGATGGGCGTGTGTCAGCAATTCTTAATAAAAAAGTTTTTCTTGATAGTCGGTTTTTTTCAAAATACTGCTCTTTTTATGCAAATCTTATGTTGGTAAGCTATGCAATTTTCACCGGAACAGGATAATGCATTGAAGGCTGTTGCTGCGTGGTTGAAAGAGGGGCGTTCTCCACTTTTTCGCCTCTTTGGCTATGCGGGGACGGGTAAGACAACGCTGGCACGCTATTTTGCAGAAACAGTTGATGGTTCTGTTCAGTTTGCGGCGTTTACAGGCAAAGCGGCACAGGTTTTGCGCTCTAAAGGCGCCAGTAATGCTTGTACTATTCATTCGTTGATTTATTGTCCGCGTGGGGAAGAAGAAGTTTCCGATGAAGTTACGGGAAAGAAGTCTATTGCTCCAACATTTGCATTAAATCGGAGGAGTGCAGCTGCACAAGCTAAGCTCATTATTGTTGATGAATGTTCAATGGTAGATGAAAAATTGGCGCGTGATTTAATGAGCTTCCGGACGCCAATTCTTGTTCTTGGTGATCCAGGTCAATTGCCTCCTATATCAGGTGGAGGATTTTTTTCTAATGGAGAACCAGATTTTCTTCTTTCAGAAATTCATCGGCAAGCGCGGGATAATCCGATTATACGTCTTGCTATGGATGTGCGTGAAGGACGCGATATTGCTTATGGTGACTATGGAGAAGCTCGCGTTGTTACACGTAAAGAGGTCAATCAACAATTGGTTTTGGATGCTGATCAGGTATTGGTAGGGGTTAATCGTACACGCTACCTTTATAATCAGCGTTTGCGTGTGTTAAAAGGATTTACAGCAGATTATCCACAAGCAGGAGACAAGCTTGTGTGCTTGCGAAATGATCCTACTAAAGGTTTGTTGAATGGCTCTTTATGGAAGGTGATGACTTCACAGAAGGAAACAGTTAAACCAAGTATTAATCTTCTTGTGAAACCAGAAGAAAGTGAGCGTGGGGTAGCAAAGATTAAACTGTTAAAAGCCGCGTTTGAAAACCCTGATCAAGAAATTTCATGGCAATTAAAAAAGCGATATGATGATTTTGATTATGGGTATGCATTAACGGTTCATAAAGCGCAAGGTTCTCAATGGAATAACGTCGTTTTGTTTGATGAAAGTTTTGCATTTCGTGATATGTATGCGCGCTGGCTTTATACGGGAATTACGCGCGCAGCAGAACGTTTAATGATTGTTCGATAGAAAAAAATATGTATATTATCTAAGTTTCAGATGGAAAATGCCTTTTTTCTATCTTGTTACACACTACAGAAAAATGGAAATGGGCATGGCGGTAAAACTTTCGGTTAATCTTAATGCTGTTGCTGTTTTGCGTAATCGACGTAATCTTCCGTGGCCAAGTATCACGAATATTGGGCATATAGCGCTTGCTGCTGGAGCAGCAGGTTTGACTGTTCATCCACGCCCTGATGAAAGGCACATTCGTTTTTCAGATTTGCCAGATATATACTGTTTAATCAAGAACAATTTTCCTACAGCTGAGTTTAATATTGAAGGCTATCCCAGTGATCAATTTTTGGATATAGCAGAAAAGTATGCTGATCAGATTACCCTTGTTCCTGATGATCCAGCGCAGTCAACGTCTGATCATGGTTGGAATTTTTCTCATGATGCAGAATTTTTAACACCTATTATTCAGCATTTGAAAAAAAGAAAGATTCGTGTATCACTTTTTGCTAATCCTACGATCGATGGTCTTGATATTGCTAAAGCAATAGGGGCTGATCGTGTGGAATTTTATACTGGACCTTATGGGGGGGCATTTCAGGATAAGATAAAACAGGATCAAGAGCTCAATAAACTTGTTTTAGCAGCAAAAAAAGCCAAAGAACTGCAATTAGGTATCAATGCAGGTCACGATTTGACGATTGCTAATCTTCCTGCTCTTGTCAAAAACATTCCTTGGCTTGATGAAGTTTCTATTGGCCATGGGCTCATTGCCGATGCATTAGAGTATGGAATGCGTGATACTGTTCAGCGTTTTATCCGGTTATTATCGTAATCTTTTTCTCTCTATGAAATTGAAAGAGAAATTTTTATAAAGCTCTGCCAATTTATCTTAAAAAAATAATATATGTTTAGATAAATAGCACTATTAGCGTGCATTATAAATATTCTATTGTTGCTCTGTTTATTGGTTGCTTTCTATCTTTTGTTTTTGAGTGTATGAGATGTTTTTTATTTGTACTATCTCTATTAGGGAGAAAAAATAGGGGTTGGAAAGTATTTTCCTTGTAAAGGAATGCGTAGGATTTTTATGGATCAATACACAAATTTTCTTTATGTTTGAGCTCATTTTACGGGTTATCTGTAAATAGTATAATGTAAAATCTCTATGGATGATATGAAGTCTATTGCTATCATCATTTTATTGGCTAATTCAATGTTGTGGCAGTTTTTGGCATATAAGGGTTTTGATGATTTTATCATGAACAGATTTAAAATCAGAAAATGCTTTTTATGAATAGGCTTAATGCAATAAGAGCTGTCAAATAGAATGATGATATCGACTTGTAGCTTTATGAAGTAAAGAGAGTGGTGTGCAATAAATCTTTTAGGCGATTATAGGGGACTTTTGAAAAGGGCTCGAGCACATTAAAAGTTTTTTATAAGACGCCATAAATGAATAACATAATGTCAGTATGGGGGTGTTCTTTTTCGCGTGAGAAGCGCTGATATTAAAGAACGTAAAAAGTAAAAACGTCATCTCTATTATTCTAAAGATATTTTTGTATATGCTTTTAAAAATTGTATTAAAACAATACTTGTTATTTTGTAATTTTTCTTGCTATCCGTATTGATTTGGTTCATGTTAAAAGTTGTATATTGTATCTTAATTTTTAGAATATAGTGTTTTGTTGCACGATAGAAGAGTAAAATATTAGCAAATATATTTTCTTTAAAAATCTTGTTTTGTGTAATTATTGTTTTTGTGGAATAGCAGTTGAAGTTGATGTGGGGATCCGTATATGTTTTGGGAATGTTTGGGGACTACAGTTTTTTTTATGCAATATGTAAACTTTAAAAATTATTCAATTGCTATGTTCTTATAAGCGGTGTTTTTTGTCTTTATAAGTGTGTGATGCACTGAAGATAATGTTTCTTATTTAATAAAAATAATCTGAAATCCAGTTTAAATAGAAAAAGAAGGAAGTTTTTTATGCGTGTTTATTATGATCGTGATGCGGATGTTAATCTTATTAAAGGGAAAAAAGTAGCCATTGTTGGTTATGGTTCTCAAGGGCGTGCGCACGCTTTAAATTTGAAAGATTCCGGTGTTAAAAATGTGCAAATAGCTTTGCGTTCAGGGTCGGAAACAGTTAAGAAGGCTATGGCCGATGGTTTTGAAGTGGTGAGTGTTGCGGAAGCTGCAAAATGGGCAGATCTCATCATGATGGCAACACCAGATGAATTGCAAGCTGATATTTATAAAGAGCATATTCATGATCATTTACGTGATGGGGCAGTGATTGCTTTTGCGCATGGTTTGAGCATTCATTTCGGCTTAATTGAACCTAAAAAAACAGTTGATGTTGTGATGATTGCTCCTAAAGGTCCAGGTCATACAGTGCGCAATGAATACCAACTTGGTCGTGGTGTTCCTTGCTTAATAGCGGTGGCACAAGATGCTTCAGGACATGCTCATAATGTAGCATTGTCTTATGCATGTGGTCTTGGTGGTGGACGTGCTGGGGTGATTGAAACAACATTTAAAGAAGAGTGCGAAACTGATCTTTTTGGTGAACAAGCGGTTCTCTGTGGAGGTCTTGTTGAACTGATTCGAGCAGGTTATGAAACATTAACACAAGCAGGTTATGCACCGGAAATGGCTTATTTCGAGTGTTTACATGAAGTTAAACTGATTGTTGATCTCATGTATGAAGGGGGCATTGCAAATATGAATTATTCGATTTCCAATACGGCTGAATGGGGCGAATATATGTCTGGTCCACGCGTGATTACTGATGAAACAAAAGCAGAAATGAAGCGTATTTTGAAGGATATTCAAACAGGTAAATTTACGTCAAATTGGATTCAAGAGTATAAAGCTGGTGCAGCTCATTTTAAAGGCATGCGGCGTTTAAATGATAATCATCCTATTGAAGAAGTTGGTAAAAAACTTCGTTCTATGATGCCTTGGATAAAATCTAACGCTTTGGTTGATAAAGAGCGTAATTGAAGCTTCTAAAGAGATATTTTGTAAATAGCTTTTATAATTTTATAGATAAATATCAAAAAAGGGTAACTAAAGTTACCCTTTTTTATATATTTTTTGCAACATAAGCTTTATTTTTTAATTTTTTGCATAATTCTTTCTTCCAAAAAGAAAGTATACAATTCCTAAAAATATGAACCACGCTGGAGTGTATTTTAAAGCTATGGCAGTATCAGCTTCTAATGATAATAAATAAATAATGAATGCAAAGAAAATAAGAAGCGCCCAACACATAACAACACCTCCTGGCATTTTATAAGGAGAGACAGTATGCTGGAGAGGACGATTACGACGATAGACGATATAGCTGATCAAAATGATAGACCATACAAATATAAACAAAATTGCGGCAATCGTCGTAACAATTGTAAAAGCAGCTATGAGGGTTTGAGATAACGATACAACTGCATAACCAAATAAGATGCATAAACATGAAAAGAATAATGCGTTGGCTGGAACGTGGTTACGAGAAAGTTTTCCTAAAAATTTAGGAGCACCTTTTTGTGTTGCTAGCCCATATATCATACGGCTGGTAGAAAAAATTCCACTATTTGCTGAAGATGCGGCAGCTGTGAGGACAACAAAGTTCATCAAACCAGCAGCAGTTGGAATACCAATAAGTGCATACATTGTTACAAATGGGCTTTTTTCTGGACTGATTTGATCCCACGGCGTCACAGACATAATCACAAGAAGAGAGAATATATAAAAGAATACAATGCGGATTGGTATTGAATTAACAGCCTGTGGTAAAGCTTTTTGAGGCTCTTGTACTTCAGCAGCAGCTGTTCCAGCGAGTTCAATGCCAACAAAAGCAAAAATAACAATTTGGAATCCAGCAAAAAAGCCTGTAATTCCTCGCGGAAAAATATTTCCACCATTCCATATATGGCTAAGAGAAGCAACCGTGCCGTTTGGAGAGACAAAACCGGTAAAGATCATATAAAATCCTACAACAATTAAGACTAGAATTGCTACGATTTTGATAAAACCAAACCAAAACTCAAGTTCGCCAAATAGTTTTACGGCGACGAGGTTAAGAATTAAAAAGGACATTAGACCAATTATAACAGGAATCCACGAATTGAGTTCAGGCCACCAAAAGTGTGTATAAGTGACAATAGCAATAACTTCAGCAGTTCCGGTGACAATCCAACACAACCAATATGTCCAGCCGATAAAGAATCCGGCACACGGACCTAGAAGATCGGTTGAGAAGTCAATAAAAGATCGATATTGTGTATTAGAAAGCAATAACTCTCCCATAGCACGCATGACAAAGTATAGAGCACAACCAATAATTGCATAAACGAGTAGAATTGAGGGGCCTGCTACACTGATTGTTTTTCCTGATCCCATGAAGAGACCTGTTCCAATCGCTCCACCAAGGGCTATAAGTTGTATGTGTCGGTTATGTAGTCCACGTTGCAATTTCTTCTTAGGTTTTTTTTCTAAATTTTGTTTGTTCATTTTTGGGAATTTCCCCTTAGTTACTTTTAAATAAAAATTATCCTAAAAAAGGTAATCTCTTCTATCGGAACACGCTATGGTCAAGGAGTAAAGGAATTTTTTTCTATGACTATATGTGAACAAAGAAAAAACATTATAAATTAATGGAATAACTATTTTATACACAAGAAATAAAATATAAATTATATTATATTTTTTATGTTTTATACATATATTATAAACATAATATAAATTATAATATTTATAATA